>CANKVM010000047.1 GCA_947487175.1 Flavobacteriales bacterium
ACTATGGCAATGCAAGTACCGGCAGTGGTAGTCCAGCAACAAAGAGTTATGCATCAGCCGGTGTATACCAAGTCACCTTAACGACCACCTCCAACAATGGATGTACAGATACGGTCAGTAAATGGATAACAATCAATGTGCAAGCCACACCAAGCTTTATCACAACAGGAGATACGCAGTGTTATGTAACGAACAAATACACTGTAACGAACAAAACAACAATCAGCAAGGGCAGTGTAACCGGTTATAGTTGGAACTTTGGCGACGGATACACCACCACTACAAGCAATACAAGTGCGCAACCAAGTCACAGTTATGCAAGTTCAGGCAGTTTTACATTGACATTGATTACTACCTCTGATCAAGGATGTAAGGATACATTAAAGAAGACATTGATAGCATTGCCAAAAGCGAACTTAGGATACAGCTTACCGATATCTAAAGACAGTCAATGTTTGAAGGGCAATAACTTTACATTTACCAATAGCAGTAGTATTAGTTCGGGAACGATATCTTCATACAAATGGGATTTTGGAGATGCATCTACATCAACGAGTGCATCACCGAGTCATAAGTATGCATCAATTGGCACGTACATAGTGAAGTTGATGAGTATAAATAGCTATGGATGTAACGATACATTGATAGGCAAAATAGGAGTATATCCACAAGCTACACCAAGCTTTACCACAAACAAAGACAGTCAGTGTTTAAAAGGGAATAGCTTTACATTTACCAATACATCAACGGTAACCAAAGGCAGTATCAGTAGCAGCAAATGGAAGTACAGCACAACTGCCAACGATACATTAAGACAAAGTACAATTACCAGCAGCACAAAGAAATATGCAACAGCGGGAAGTTATACAATTACATTAAACACAGTAACGAACAAAGGCTGTAAAGACACAGTTAGCAAAACAGTAATTGTAAATCCACAAGCAAGCTTAAGCTTTACACTAAATGCAGATAGCCAATGTTTGAAGGGTAATAGTTTTACCACCAGCAATAGCAGTAGCATTGCAACAGGAAGTATATCTAGCTATAAATGGAATTGTGGAGATGGATATACAACAACGGGAACTACAGCTACGCATAGTTATGCAAGCAAAGGAACGTATACGATAACCTTGTATTCAACAAGCAACTATGGCTGTATGGATACAGTTCGTAGAAATGCGGGAGTATGGCCACAAGCGCAACCATGGTATGGCATAGTAGGCGACACACAACAATGCAATGGCCATAATCAATACACATTTAACGATTCAAGTAAAGTAAGTCCAGGAAGTATTAGCAGTTATGGATGGATATTTGGAGATGGAGGAACAGCCAGTACAAAGAATTCAACACATAGTTACACGGCTCAAGGAACATATGGCGTAAAACATACAACAGTAACAAACCGTGGATGTAAGGATACAGCTATTAGAAATGTAAAAATATTGCCAAAATCAAACATTAGTTATAGTTTACCATTGGGATCAGATAGTCAATGTTTGAAAGGAAATAACTTCTCATTCACCAATGGAAGTAGTATATCAAGTGGAAGTATCACAAGTTACAAGTGGGATTTTGGAGATGGCAGCAGCCCAGTAACAGCACAAAACACAACACATACGTATACAACCAAAGGAATATACAAAGTAAAATTAATGACGTTAAATAGCTTTGGATGTTACGATACGTTAGAAAAACAGATAAAAGTACAACCACAGTCAACACCGAAGTATACAATCAATAACGATAGCCAATGTGTAAAAGGAAATAGCTTTACATTTACCAATACATCAACCATTACAAGTGGTAAAATCAGTTATAGCAAATGGCAATATAGCAGCACATCAAGTGATACGTTAAGGCAAAATACGATAACAAGTACAACCAAGAAGTATACAAGTTCAGGTAGAAATAAAGTCATATTAACGACAATATCAGATAGAGGGTGTAAAGATACCACAAGCCTAGAATTAGAGGTGTTTCCACAAGCCACACCAAGCTTTATCACAACAGGAGATACGCAGTGTTATGGAACGAACAAATACACTGTAACGAACAAAACAACAATCAGCAAGGGCAGTGTAACCGGTTATAGTTGGAACTTTGGCGACGGCTATACAACAACCACAAGCAATAGCAGTGCACAACCAAGTCACAGTTATGCAAGTTCAGGCAGCTTTACATTGACATTGATAACCACATCTGATCAAGGATGTAAGGATACATTAAAGAAAACATTGATAGCATTACCAAAAGCTAATTTGGGGTATAGTTTACCAATAACAAAAGATAGCCAATGTTTAAAGGGCAATAACTTTACGTTTACCAATAGCAGTAGCATAAGTTCAGGCACAATATCGTCGTATAAGTGGGATTTTGGAGATGCTTCTACATCAACGAGTGCATCACCGAGTCATAAGTATGCATCAATTGGCACGTACATAGTGAAGTTAATGAGTATAAATAGCTTTGGCTGTAATGATACATTAATAGGCAAAGTGGGTGTATATAATCAAGCTACACCAAGCTTTACCACAAACAAAGACAGTCAGTGTTTAAAAGGGAATAGCTTTACGTTCACCAATACATCAACGGTAACCAAAGGCAGTATCAGTAGCAGCAAATGGAAGTACAGCACAACTGCCAACGATACATTAAGACAAAGTACAATTACCAGCAGCACAAAGAAATATGCAACAGCGGGAAGTTATACAATTACATTAAACACAGTAACAAACAAAGGCTGTAAAGACACAACAAGCAAAGTTGTAATTGTAAATCCACAATTATCACCGAATTTTACTTCAAATGCAGATAGTCAATGTTATAAAGGAAATAATTTCAAATTCACAAATACAACTACCGGTGGATCAGCTTTAAACTCTTATTTTTGGGATTTAGGAGATGGTACGACATCTACTTCAACGTCCCTCAATAAAAACTATACGGCTGTTGGAACGTATAAAGTTAAATTGAATTCAACGAGTTCTTTAGGTTGTAAGGATACAATTGTTAAAAATATAACTGTTTGGCCACAAGCAAGTGTATCGTTTAAAACGAATAAGGATACCCAATTCTTGAAGGGCAATAGTTTTGTAATTACGAATAATTCAAGTGTTTCTTCCGGCACAATAGTAAAAAATAAATGGAATTTCAATAACATTGATTCTTCGTTGGTTAAAAATCCTACCAAATCATTTAATACGGCAGGTAAGAAAACAATTTGGTTGTATACCACAACAAATCGTGGATGTAAGGATACTGGATCAATTGATGTTTTGGTTAGATATCAGGCCCAATTAATTGTTGATATTAATAATGACACTCAATGTTTAAAAGGCAATAGTGTTGTATTTACAAATAAAAGTACAATTGTTGGTGATAGTTTAATTTCATTTAAATGGACATTTGGAGATGGAAATACCTCTACTTCAAAAAGTCCAACATATTCATATTCAAATACGGGTTTTTATAAAGTCGGGCTATATACTTTATCTCAAACTGGAAATCTAGATACATTGTATAAACAATTATTTATTGCTCCACAAGCTTCATTGTCATTTACTTTGAATAAAGATAGTCAGTGTTTAAAAGGCAATTTATTTAAAACAACCAATACAAGTTCAGTTACTAAAGGCACTTTGGTTTATAATTGGAATTTTGGAGATGGAACAGCATTGGTTAGTGGAAGCACAGCAACGCATATTTTTGGAAATGCTGGAACTTATAAAATTTCATTATTAACTTCAACTGATTTTAATTGTTTGGATACCCTAAATAAATTGGTTGGTGTATGGCCAAAGACAAAGCCTGCTTTTTCTTATTTTGGTGATACCAATCAATGCTTAGGTCAAAATCAATATAATTTTAAAGATTCTTCTTCAGTTAGCCCTGGTTCAATTATTAAAAACCAATGGAGATTTGGGGATGGCGATACTGCTTTAGGCAAATCAACTTCACATTCTTATAAAACCAGTGGTACTTTTAATATTTATTTAATTACAACAAGCAATAATAATTGTAAAGATACTGCCATTAGAAAAGTTAAATTATTGCCTAAATCTAATATTTCTTTTTCATTGCCTTTGAAAAATGATAGTCAATGTTTGAAGGGGAATTCGTTTAAATTTACGAATAATTCTTCAATTATAGCGGGATCAAGTATTACAGGTTATACTTGGGACTTTGGAGATGCAACAAGTAGGTCAACTGCCGCAAATACTACGCATACCTATTCTTCAAATGGTGTATATACAGTTGCATTAATGACCACAAATTCTTCAGGATGTAAGGATACATTGAATAAAATAATTTGGGTGTGGCCTCAAGCCTCAGCTAGTTTTACAATTTCTAAAGATAGTCAATGCTTAAAAGCAAACAGTTTCCAATTTACGAATACATCTTCAATATCATGGGGTTCTATTAAACGAAATAAATGGAAGTTCAGTTCGGTTTCATCTGATACATTAATTCAACTTAATGCAACTAAGAAATATAACGCTGATGGTAAGTATACAGTAGTATTAAGCACTACAACAAATAAGGGCTGCAAAGACACAACTATAAAGCAAGTTATAGTCCATCCACAAACACAGATAGGTTATACACTGAATGCTGATAGTCAGTGTATAAAAGGTAATAATTTCAAAATCACAAATTCTAGTTTGATAGTTTCGGGTTCGATAACAAATTATAATTGGGATTTAGGAAATTCAACCACTTCAACTGTAGCTTCTCCAACTGTAAGTTATACTTCCAAAGGGACTTATTTCGTTAAGTTAATTACAACTACAAATTATGGATGTTTAGATACCCTTACTAAACCTTTGGGAGTTTGGCCACAATCGAACTTAAGTTATACTACCAATAAAGATAGTCAATGTTTGAAAGGGAATGGCTTCCAATTTACAAATGGAAGTACAGTTAGTCCGGGCAGTATTTCTACTTATAAATGGGATTTTGGTGATGCTACAACAGCAGCTACCAAAGATGCATCCAAAAAGTACACGAAAGAGGGTACATATTCTGTAAAAATGTTTACGACTACCAATAGAGGTTGTACAGATACATTAATTAAAAATATAACAGTTAATCCTCAATCACTAATTGTGTTTAAATTAAATGCAGACAGTCAGTGTTTAAAAGGAAATAATTTCAATATTACAAATACGAGCTCAATAGTTTCCGGTTCAATAGTAAAATACAATTGGGATTTGGGTAATGCAACAACATCAACAGTTACATCTCCTACTATTTCTTATGCATCAAAAGGTACTTATAAATTAAGGGTTATAACAACTACCAATTACGGTTGTTTAGATACTTTAACCAAGCCTGTTGGAGTTTGGCCACAGTCTTCATTAAGCTATACGATAAATAAAGATAGTCAGTGTTTGAAGGGAAATTCATTCCAGTTTACAAATGGAAGCACAATTGCACCTGGAAGTATTTCAACCTACAAATGGGAATTTGATGATGGTACTTCGGCAACAACCAAAGATGTAAGTAAAAAATATTCAAATACAGGCAATTACAATGTGAAAATGTATACAGTTTCCAATAGAGGTTGTATGGATACACTTATCAAAAAAGTTGTTGTAATGCCGCAAATGACAATTTCCTTTACCACTAATTCTGACACACAATGTAACTCCCTCAATAAATATATTTTCACAAGTAAAAGTTCAATCGCTTCGGGTTCAATTGTATCGTATAAATGGGATTTTGGTGATGCGTCGGCAAACGTTTCTACCCAAAATGCTAATTATAGTTATACTACAAGTGGTTCATATAATGTTAAATTTATTAGCACAAGTAATTTTGGTTGTAAGGACACTTTCGTTAAACAGGTTAAAGTCCTTCCGAAAGCAAATTTGTCTTTCTCTTTGCCATTACTTAATGATAGCCAATGTTTAAAAGGAAATTCATTCAAATTCACAAATAATTCAACAATTATTGCTGGTGCCAGTATTTCAGGCTATGTATGGGATTTTGGAGATGCCACAACAAGATCTACTTCTACGAATACAAACCATACCTATTCAAACGCCGGAACATATACTGTTACATTAATGAGTAGCAATTCGGCGGGCTGTAGAGATACATTAAGCAAAACAATTTGGGTATGGCCTCAAGCTTCAGCTAGTTTTACAATTGCCAAAGACAGTCAGTGTTTAAAAGGAAATAATTTCCAATTTACGAATACGTCAACAATTTCATCTGGATCAATAAAACGTAATAAATGGAAATTTAGTACGGTTGCATCAGACACACTTATTCAATTAAATGCAAATAAAAAATACCCAACTGAAGGAAATTATTTGGTTTATTTATACACCAAAACAAATAAAGGTTGTAACGATACTGCATCCAAACAAGTTGTTGTAAATCCTCAAACAGTTATTTCATTTACTTTAAATTCCGACAGTCAATGTTTGAAAGGAAATAACTTTAAAATAACCAATTTAAGTAAGATAGTTTCAGGATTAATTGCGAAATATAATTGGGATCTAGGTAATACCACAACATCAACGGTTGCTTCGCCAAGTGTTGTATATGCAAGTAAAGGAACATACAAAATCAGAATCATTACAACTACCAATTACGGTTGTTTGGATACCTTAACGAAACCTGTTGGAGTTTGGCCTCAAACAAATCCAAACTTTACATTTGCAAAAGACAGTCAATGTTTGAAAGGAAATAATTTCCAGTTTACCAATTCAAGTTCAATTAGTCCAGGAAACATTGCATCCTACAAGTGGGAATTTGGAGATGCAACCACGGCAACTACCAAAGATGCTTCGAAAAAATATGCTTCTGAGGGAACTTATTCTGTTCAAATGACTACGGTATCAAATCAGGGATGTAAGGATACAATTATTAGAAAGGTTGCTGTAAACCCTCAAACTAAAATTGCATTTACATTAAATTCAGATAGTCAGTGTTTGAAAGTGAATAATTTCAAAATCACCAATACAAGCTCAATTGTATCTGGATCAATTGTAAAATATAATTGGGATTTAGGGAATGCTACTACATCAACAATTGTATCACCAAGTGTAAGTTATACTTCAAAAGGCACATACAAGATTAGGGTAATTACTACCACAAATTATGGATGTTTAGATACATTAACCAAACCTGTTGGAGTTTGGCCTCAAGCAAATCCATTATTTACGATTACAAAAGACAGTCAATGTTTAAAAGGAAATAATTTCCAATTTACAAATGGAAGCACAATTTCTCCAGGAAGCATTGCAACCTACAAGTGGGAATTTGGAGATGCAACAACAGCTGCAACCAAAGATGCTACAAAAAAATATGCTTCTGAGGGAACTTATTCCGTAAAGATGTCTACTGTTTCAAATCAAGGATGTAAAGACACAATTATCAAAAAAGTGGTTGTAAATCCTCAAACTAAAATTGCATTTACATTAAATGCAGATAGTCAGTGTTTGAAGGGAAATAATTTCAAAATTACCAATACAAGTTCAATTGTTTCTGGATCAATTGCGAAGTACAATTGGGATTTAGGTAATGCTACTTCATCAACAATTACATCACCAAGTGTAAGTTATGCTTCAAAAGGTATCTACAATATTAAAATAGTCACGACCACTAATTTTGGTTGTTTGGATACTTTAACCAAATCAGTTGGAGTTTGGCCCCAAGCAAATCCTTTATTTACAGTTGCTAAGGATAGTCAATGTTTGAGAGGTAATAATTTCCAATTTACAAACGGTACTACAATTACTCCTGGAAGTATATCAACTTACAAATGGGAATTCGGTGATGCAACAACGGCTGCAACCAAAGATGTATCTCGAAAGTATACAACTGATGGTATTTTCACCGTGAAAATGTCAACCGTTTCGAATAGAGGTTGTAGGGATACTTTTTCAAAAAAGGCTTTTGTTAAACCTCAAGCTAACCTAAAATATACCTTGAATGCCGATAGTCAGTGTTTCAAAGGCAACAATTTTAAAGTAACCAATACCAGTTCTATTACTTCTGGAAGTATTGTTAAATACTCATGGGATTTTGGAAATGCTGTAATTTCTAGTTTAAGTGCGCCGAATGTTTCATATGCAAGTGTTGGTACTTACAAAGTTCAATTGTTTTCACTTACAAATTTAGGTTGTTTAGATACCCTAGTGAAATATGTAGCAGTATGGCCACAATCTAAACCAATGTTTACCGTGCCTAATGACACTCAATGCTTGTCTGGTAATAAATTTATCTTTACCAATAAGAGCACGATAATTGGTGGCATTATTAGTAAAAATTTATGGAATTTTGGCGACAACACCAAAGATTCATCGGTCAATTCAATACATTCTTACAAATACGATTCAGCGTTTAATGTAGAATTAGTAACAGTAACCAATCGAGGTTGCAGAGATTCAATATATAAAATAGTTACAATTCGTCCACAAGCGAAAATTAGTTATAAATTCAATATTGATTCTCAATGTTTAAAAGGGAATTTTTATAAAGTATTCAATTTTACAACAATTAAAAATGCAACGATCATTTCTCATTCATGGGATTTTGGGAATAATAAATTCAGCAACCTTTATGCACCTGGTGTGAGTTATGGTCAAGCCGGAAATTATAAAATTGTTTATTCAACTATTTCAAATCATGGTTGCCACGATACGAATATTAGAAATGTTTCGGTATTCCCTCAATCAAATTTAAGTTTCAAAACGAATAAAGATACCCAATGTTTGAAAGGTAATAATTTCCAAATTTCAAATAGTAGTAGTATTGTTTCAGGAAAAATTGCCAATTATTCATGGTATTGGGGAGATGGAAACTTGACTTCAGGTACAAATGCAACTCCTAATTATAAATATCCTTATGATGGAATATTTACATTAAAACTAGTATCAAAAACAGATCACAATTGTTTAGATACATTAGCAAGAAGAATTATTGTTAATCCTCAGGGTAATCCTGATTTTAAAATCGATGACGACGTTCAATGCGAGAAAAACAATTTGTTTATTTTTACAAATATTTCAAAATCAACAAATGCCATTATAAAAAGTTACAATTGGAATTTTGGTGATGGAAATATTGCTTTGGGTACAAATGCAAATCACGCTTATACAATCACTGGTTCATATAATGTAAATCTAATATCTGTAACTGATCA
The DNA here is from genome assembly GCA_947487175.1 of Flavobacteriales bacterium. Classification (GTDB taxonomy): domain Bacteria; phylum Bacteroidota; class Bacteroidia; order NS11-12g; family UBA955; genus VMCP01. The sequence goes on from CANKVM010000047.1 coordinate 9,161, forward strand.
AAATTGTCTTGATACAATTGCCCGACCAGTATCAATTTCTCCAACGCCTAAAGTAATTGCATCTGTGAATACAGCGGCAATGTGTTTGAATGGAAATACATTTAAATTTACGAGTACATCAACTGCTGCTCCTGATAATATTAAAACAGAGCGTTGGTCTTTTGGTGATTCGAAAAATCAGAATGGAAATATTGCAAATCATGTTTATACCCAGTATGGTATTTATAAGGTAAAATTATTTGTTGAATCTGTTGAAGGTTGTGCCGATTCTTCTTATTTGAATGTTCAGGTTTATCCTCAATCAATCGTTAATATCAATCCCGATACTACTTTTGATTGTTTAAAAGGAAATTTTATTGAGTATTTCACACAATCTAGGGTGAATGGACCAGGTTCTATTGCAAGTTATTTGTGGAATTTTGGAGACGGGATAAGCTCTGTTTCTAAGTTTACCAACCATAAATATGCTTATAACTCCTTATTTAATGTAAAACTTTCGGTAACAACTGATCAAGGATGTATTGACTCGGTAACTGCCTTAGTGAATGTTTATCCTCAAACCTTGGTTGATTATTCAATAAATGCCGATACGCAATGTTTAACGAATAATCTTTACACTTTTACCAATAACTCAACAATAAGTTATCCTACAAAAACTGTGATGTATAAGTGGAAAGTTTCTGATGGGTATCAAGAATTTTCACCGTCTTTTAATAGATCTTTCTTAACTGAAGGGTCTTATAAAGTTGATTTAATGACGAATACAAATTTTGGATGTAAGGACACCGTTTCTAAGTTCATTTTTGTAGCACCAATGCCAGAAGCTAACTTTACTGTAGATGATCCAAATCAATGTCAAAATATTGGTATATTTAATTTTGCAAATTACAGTAAGGTATCTATTGGGGGACTTAAATACAATTGGAATTTCGGTGACGGCAATATGTCAACCGTTATCAATCCTTCAATTAAATTCGCAAATCCAGGGGTTTATATTTCTAGGTTAATTGCAATCAGTGACTTTGGTTGTTCAGATACCTTTTATGGAAAATTAAGTGCCATAGAAAGCCCAACTGTTGATTTGCCTAATTTTAGATTGGCATGTGAATATGATACTCTTTCTTTAGTGCCATATATTAAAGGTTATAAACCGCTTATTTATAGTTGGAATGGGCCAAATGGATTTACAGATGCAACTCCACGCATATTCTTCAATACGAGTTTCAAATCAATTCAAGGCAAGTACCACATAAAGGTTACGGACTCAACAGGTTGTTGGTCCAAGGATAGTGCTGATATTTTGGTACTTGATAGACCGAATGTGAATGCTTCAATTAAATCTCCTGTTTGTTCTGGTAAAGATGTCTATTTTTACAGCAATGGAGCTTCAAAATACAATTGGATAGGTCCATTGTCATATACATCTAATCAACAAAATCCAATTATTATAAAAGCGCAACAACAAAATTCAGGGGTGTATACAGTAATCGGAACAGACAATAACGGTTGTAAGGATACTGCTTCAGTGAGGGCAAGAGTTTCATTGTCGCCAACTGCAAATTTCTATTTTAGTAATGAGGCTAAAGGTGTAGAAAACAATCCGGTTTTTGCAACTGATGCTTCTAGAGGAGCTGATTCAATTTGGTTTTACGATTATTATTTTGACACTTTAATTTCTACCCAAAGACAATTCTCTAAAATTTACAGGGATTCTGGTATGTATGGAGTTTATCAAATTGTAAAAGATAAATTAGGATGTACAGATTCTATTTTGAAATACGTTCGAATTTATCCGCAGCCATTCATTTTTGCGCCAAACGCATTTACACCAAACACTGATTTTCATAACAATTACTATTTCCCATCAACTGTAAATTTTGTTTACTATAAAATGATCATAATGAACCGTTGGGGTGATATAATGTATGAAGGAGAAAATGGATCATGGGATGGAAAACACAATGGAGAATTTGTTTGGGGTGGAGTTTATGCAGCTTACATAAGAGCTTTGGATATTCTCGGGCAATGGCACACCATTAAAACTGATATAACTGTTCTAAGGTAATTGTTTTGCCGTTAAAGGCCAATGAATTTCAATAGTATTTCCAATTTGGCTTTTATTTGATTCAATGTTGATTTTACCATTTGCAGATTTTAATATCTCATCGATGATATAATATTCAATTCCTGAGCTTTTTTGAATGTCTGCATCTGGCTCAGCTTTGTGGCTCCCAAGTGTCAATTATTTCAATGAATCTAAGAGTTATTCAATAGCCATTTTCTATTAATATCTTACTTCGAATAAATTCTAACTACTTATCTAAAATAAAAAACCCCAAGAAATTTTCTTGGGGTTTTTGTTATGAATGAATTATTTAATTATCTAGGTCTACGGTCGTTTCTGTTGCGGTCATTGCCACGGTCACGGTCGTTTCTTTCAGGACGTTCCCTTGGTTCTCTTTCAACGTAACCTTCAGGTTTTTCTAAAAGCGCTTTTCTGCTCAATCTGTATTTGCCAGTTTTTCTGTCAACTTCTACAAGTTTTACCTCAAGCATTTGTCCCTCAGTAAATACACCTTCCATTGTAGGGATTTTTTCCCAAGCAATTTCGCTAATGTGTAACAAACCATCTTTGTTTGGCATAAATTCAACGAATGCACCGAATTCAGTGATTGTTTTTACTTTACCCGTATAAGTGCCTCCAACTTCAGGAATAGCAACAATGCCTTTAACAGCTTCAATTGCTTTTTCCATTCCTTCGCCATCACTACTCAATATTTCAACAAAACCTTTACCATCTCTTTCTTCAATAGAAATTGTAGTTCCAGTTCTAGCTTGCAATTCTTGAATAATTTTACCACCTGGGCCAATGATTGCACCAATAAATTCCTTTTCAATTACAATTACTTCAACTCTTGGAGTATGAGGCTTCAATTCAGTTGCTGGAGCTGAAATGGTTTTTTCCATTTCGCCTAAGATATGTAAACGACCATCTTTTGCTTGCTTCAACGCCTGAGAAACCATATCCCATTTCAATCCGTTGATTTTTATATCCATTTGACATGCAGTAATACCATCTTTGGTTCCAACTACTTTGAAATCCATATCACCCAAGTGATCTTCATCACCTAAAATGTCGGTTAAAACTTGATATCTACCAGTTTCATCTGTAATCAATCCCATTGCAATACCACTTACAGGTTTGTTTAATTTAATACCTGAATCCATCAATGCCATAGAACCCGCACAAACTGTTGCCATACTTGAAGAACCATTAGATTCTAAAATATCGCTTACAATACGAATTACATAGGGAACATCTGAAGGAATCATGGTTCTCAAACCTCTTAATGCCAAATTACCGTGACCTATTTCACGACGACCTGGTCCTCTGTTCGGGCGAACTTCACCTGTAGAGAAACCTGGGAAATTGTAATGTAACATCAAACGGCTGTTACCATGGTAAAACGGTGCATCTAACAATTGTTCGTCCAATTTACCACCCAAGGTTACAGAAGTAAGAGATTGTGTTTCACCACGTGTAAATACTGCAGAACCGTGAGCAGCTGGCAAATAATCAATCTCAGTATAAATAGGTCTAACTTGTACAGTTGAACGACCATCTAAACGGCGACCAGAATCTAAAATCATGGCTCTCATTTGGTTGTATTCAGCTTCGTGGAAATATTTCTTAGACAATCGAACCATTCTAGATTCTGACTCATGTCCCTCAAATTGTTTTACATATTCAGAAATGATTGCTTTGAAAGATTCGCTTCTCTCATGTTTTGGTTTACCACTTTCAGCAACTGCGCGAATTGCAGCAGAAGTTTCAGCGATAACACGTGTGCGCAATTCTTCGTCATTGTCTTCATGATTGAACTCACGAGCTGGTTTACGACCGCCCATTTGTTCAAGGAATGCCATTTGTTCAGCACATTGCTTTTTAACAGCATCATGACCAAATTTTAACGCTTCCAAGAATTCATCTTCCGACAATTCTTTCATTTCACCTTCAACCATGTTTAGGTCGTCAGCGGTACCACCAACCAAAAGATCTAAATCAGAGTTTACCAATTCAGATTTGCTTGGATTAATAACTAATTTTCCATCAATACGTCCAACGCGTACTTCTGAAATTGGTCCTAAGAAAGGAATATCAGAAAGCATTAAAGCAGTAGATGCAGCTAAACCAACATAAGTATCAGGTATGATATCTTCATCTGAAGAAATCAATTGTAACATTACTTGGGTATCGGCGTGGTAAGTATCAGGAAATAAAGGACGCAAGCAACGGTCTACCAAACGAGAAATCAAAATTTCATAGTCAGATAAACGCGCTTCACGGCGCAAAAAGCTTCCTGGGATTCTACCCACTGCAGCAAATTTTTCTTGGTAATCAACACTCAAAGGAAGGAAATCAATTCCCTCTTTGGCATCATAACCACTTACTACAGTTGCTAAGATCATGGTTTTCCCAACCTTAACTACACAACTACCGTGCGCTTGACGTGCAAGTTTTCCGGTTTCAATTTCAATGATACGGCCATCTCCAGTATCAAAAGTTCTTTTTTGTATGTTCATTTTTATAATAATTTTTTAAATAAAAAGCCCCGATTCGCTTTGGCGAACGGGGCTTTTCTATCATAAGGAAGAATTTGAGATTACTTACGCAATCCTAATTCTTTAATTAGTGCACGATATTTAAAAATATCTTCCTTCGCCAAATAGTTCAACAAACTACGACGTTTTCCTACAAGTTTAATCAATGACAATTCAGCGCTCGTGTCTTTCTTTGCAGTTTTCAAGTGACCACTGATGAAATTGATTCTTTCTGTAAACATTGCAACTTGCGCTTCTGTACTACCGGTGTTGGTAGATGATCCACCAAACTGAGTAAATATTTCTTTTTTTCTTTCTGTTGTTAAATGCATAATTCTAACAATTGGGCTGCAAATATACAAAATAATTGGTCATTGTGGAAATGTTTGTGAAAAAAAATAGAAGAATATTTCAGGTTTCAACTCTAAAAATCATTTCTTTCTATTTTTTGACCTTTCTCCCATCCTTTATTGGTTAACTTTGCACTTCAATTGCGCACGGCTGTGAAAGAACTTTTATCCCTCAACAAATATATTAAAAAATACAAATTACTCATTCTAATGGGAATTCTTTGTGTTATCCTTTCTAATTTTTTTGCCATTTATGTGCCTGTTTTTGTTCGACAAGGATTGGATGATGCCTATTTTAATTCACAACTTTTTGGTTATTCCCAAAGCAATATTCTCTACAAAATAATCATGTTTAATGCCTTAGGATTTGGAATTGCCATTGTTTTGGCTTCTGTTTTAAAGGGCGTTTTTATGTTTTTTATGAGACAAACACTTGTCGTGGCTTCTCGTGAAATAGAATATGACCAAAAAAATGAACTGTTTCTCAAGTATGAAAAGTTGGGAGAAGACTTCTACCTTGAAAATTATACCGGTGATTTAATGTCGCGCATTACCGAAGATATTTCAAATGTGAGAATGTATATTGGTCCAGCAATCATGTATTTTGCCAATGTATTGTTTTCATTTATCATGATTATTACCCAAATGATTATGGTAAATAAACACTTGGCATTTTGGGTCATTGTTCCATTGCCAATACTTTCTATTTCAATTTATTATGTAAGCCAGAAAATTAACTTGGGTAATAAAAAAATTCAAGAGCAACTGTCTGTTATTACCACACATGCCCAAGAAACTTTCTCGGGAATTAGAATTTTAAAATCTTTTGGTGCTGAAAAATATTTCTCAAAAGATTTCAATGATCAAGGAGTAGAATTTCAAAATAGAAATTTAAAATTGGCCATGGTTAATTCTTTGTTTTTTCCATTGATGATGTTGCTTGTGGGGCTTTCTACTATCATTGTGCTTTATGTTGGAGGACGTGAAGTTGAAAAAGGCATTTTTACTCCAGGTAATTTAGCGGAATTTGTAATTTATTTGAACATGCTCATTTGGCCCGTGGCTAGTTTGGGTTGGACAACCGCATTGGTTCAAAAGGCAAGCGCAAGTCAAAAGAGAATTAATGACTTTTTAAACCGTGAAGAAGTTGATTTACAAGTTAATAACGATGAGTTATCTTTATTAAAGAAAATAGAGTTTGATCAGGTTGCCCACAGATATAGCGACAAAAATGAAAATGCATTAACTGATATTTCTTTCAAAATATCAAAAGGAGAAATTATTGGTATTACTGGTAAAACAGGTTCAGGAAAAAGCACATTATTGCAATTGCTCACCAAACAAATTCAAGTACAATCGGGGCAAATAATAATTGATAATAAATCTATTTCAAACTTGCATCTGAATGCATACAGAAAATTGATTGCATATGTCCCTCAAGATGTATTTTTATTTAGTGATACCATTGAGGCAAATATTGCATTTGGTGTTAGCGAATATTCTCAGGATCATTTAGATGAAATCATCAGAATTACCTGCCTTGACAAGGATATTGATTTGTTTGAGCATGGAAAAAATACCATTTTGGGAGAAAGGGGTGTTTCCCTTTCTGGTGGTCAAAAACAACGTGTTTCCTTGGCTAGGGCTTTAATGAAAAACTCGGAGATATTAATTTTGGATGATTGTTTAAGCGCTGTTGATGCAGAAACTGAGTCTAGAATCATTTTTAATTTGAAGGAAGTTTTCCAGAATAAAACAGTCATCATAACAAGTCATAGGGTGTCGCCATTGCAGCATGCTGATGTTATTTTTATTTTAGAAAAAGGTAAAATAATTGAGTCTGGCAACCATGAATTTCTAATTTCTTTTGGGGGATATTACCAATGGTTATATGAAAATCAAACATCATAATTGAATATCTAACAGTATAATAGATAGTGTTTAATTGTCCGTGCATTTGAGTAAGTGTCAAATTAACGATACTGAAGTTTTGTTTAGTTAACAAATAAATGTAAAAAATGAATGATTTAATATTGTATAAATCGATAAATTTCGTTTATTTGCTTTATTAACTTTTTTTAACCAAATAGAAATGCCTATGCAGGAAGACAACTACAAAGACCAATCACAGGAAGAGATTTTTTCTAAACGCATTAGGGCCGGCAAAAGAACGTATTTTTTCGATGTGAAAGCTACCAGAAATGTTGATTACTATATCACCATTACAGAAAGTAAACGCAGCAGATTTGACGATGGTACTTTCGTAAAAACCAAAATCCATCTTTACAAAGAAGATTTTAACAAATTCGCCGATGCTTTAAATGAAACTATTGGACATGTTAAATCGAATTTACTCCCCGAATATAATTTCGATGAGTACCAACGAGATGACAACCAAG
>CANKVM010000048.1 GCA_947487175.1 Flavobacteriales bacterium
AGGTTAAAGGAAATCCAGCCAAAACCCTTGTTATTGCAAGGTGGACAGCAACTTGTCATTTATTAAATGGTGAGCCCTACATAAATAAAGGAGTTCATTTTATCACATTGAAATGGGGAAAGGCTGTTAAATTTGATGTTTATGAAGATACTAAAACTGTATCTCATGGTTTAGATGTTCAATTTGAATCAGGTATCAAGGAAGCTAAAGCTCCAAAAATTGAAAGCTAAAAATTACATCTAACTCCGAAATGTTCATTAATGAAGCAATTGAGATAGCTCTAAACATACAGTATTATTGGGATTCTTCAGACCAAATTGAAATTACATAAAACGGTGTTCCCAAAAGGGCTTATTCATTATCCCTTCAACAAGGATTATCTAACTCGTTATGTGAATTATTTTTCCGAAGAATCCCAATATTTACAAGGGTTTTGGAGAGGCGTAAAACAAAAAAAGTCACCGTTTCTGGTGACTTTTCTCTCTTAGTAGCGGGAATAGGACTCGAACCTATGACCTTCGGGTTATGAGCCCGACGAGCTACCACTGCTCCATCCCGCGATCTATGTTAATTTATTGTAGCCCGTAGGGGAATCGAACCCCTCTTTCCTCCGTGAAAGGGAGATGTCCTAACCGATAGACGAACGGGCCAGTTCGTTTTCGTTGGGGGTGCAAAATTAGTAATTAATTCGATAAAAACAAATAGTTTTTCAAATTAATCTTCATGTTTCGTTAATTTTCCGTCGCCCCACAATTCTTCCAAAGCATAAAAATCTCTTTTTTCTTCTGAAAAGATATGAATAACAACGTTATAGTAATCTAACAATACCCATTCTCCATTTTCACTGCCTTCTCTGTGCTTTGGCTTTTCACCCAATGTTTTTCTCAATTCATCTTCAACGCTATCGGCCAATGCGTCAACTTGACGGCTAGATGAGCCATGACAAATTACAAAAAAATCTGTAAAAGCAGATGCAACTCCTCTTAAATCCAAAGTTGTAATATTTATTCCTTTTTTCTCTTGTAAACCATGAACGGCTACTGCTACCATTGCTTCTAATTCGTCTGCTTTATTTTTGCTCATTTGTTTGTTTCTTTGTGCAAAGTTCGGAATTTTGGAAGACATTCAGTTTGAACAATTGTATTCTGAGGTAGAAATTTATTTTTCTAACCAATGTAAATCCACACAATCACTGTGTAAATTGCTTGTTCAAAACAAAGCAAATTCTCCGTATGCCCCGTCTTTATTGGTAAATCATATAGGGGTGTATTGTTTGAATCAAACAAATGGCATTGGTCAAAATAATAATCAATGGCACTCAGAAAATGGCAAAAATTTGGCAATCACTTTTGCTATTTCCATTCAAAAGCATTGGAATTTGATAGAATTGAATAAAATCCTTACAATTTCTGTACTCCATGCCATCCAGAATTTTACTCAAACTCAATTAACAATAAAATGGCCAAATGATATTTTTTCCGATGATAAAAAACTATCAGGCATATTGTTTGAAATTCAAAATATCAATAATCAAAAGATTGCATTTTTTGGAGTTGGAATAAATATCAACCAAACTGATTTCCCTCAAAATTTAGTTTCTGCTACAAGCTTATTTCAAATCAATCAAATTGAAACCAATATTTACAGCGTTTTAATGTCCCTCATAGAAAATGTTCATGGTCACTTACAAAAGCTAGATAATCAATTTCAAATACATGTTGATTTTCAAAAGCATTTATGGAGATTAAATGAAAACGTTACCCTAAGAATAGCAGATGGCGATGGATTTAAACGTGAACAATTTATACTCGTTGATGTTGATTTTGAGGGACGTATTGTGGTGGTAAATGGCAACGGCGATCAATTAAAATTTCATCATGGACAAGCATTTATCGATTTGTCAATCATATAAATCGGGTTTAATTTATTAATTTAATTGTCATATTTATACATTTTCCTTTTAAACTCGCAACTTTCTTTATACCTTCACATAAATAAATCATTTAAAATTCATGGATCGCAGAGAATTTTTATCTTTTAAAAAGACTTCATTACAGGAAGATTTTGGGAAACCAAAGATCGAAAGAAGAACCACAACAGGTTTAGCAAAATACAGTGGCACATGGACAAAGCAGGAGGTTGCTCATTTACTGAGAAGAACTTTGTTTGGCCCTAAATTGTCGGAAATCAATTCATTTGCAAAGAAAACGGTTTCAGAAGCGGTTGATTCACTTTTAGATACTACCAATTACGTATTCAATCCACCAATAAATCATTATCAAAATCAGACAGCCGATGCTGCAGTTCCTTATGGAAGCACTTGGGTAAATGCTCCTTTGAATGTGGCTTTGGAGCCCAATAGAAAGTATAGTGTTAAAGCCTGGTTCTGGTCGTTGCCTGCAAAGCAAACCACCTCCATCATGGAGAAAATGATTCTTTTTTGGCATAATCATATGCCCACACAAATGCAGGATACACCCGTTGCTTCTTTGTGTTATACTTATGTAAAAGTATTGAATGACTATGCTTTGGGTAATTATAAAACACTTTTAAAACAAATGACAGTAGATCCTTCCATGTTGTATTTTTTAAATGGAAGATTAAACACAAAAAAGGCCCCAGATGAAAATTATGGTAGGGAACTTCAAGAATTATTTACCTTGGGCAAAGGTCCAAATAGTAAATACACCGAAGAAGATGTAAAAACAGCAGCAAGGGTACTGACTGGTTTTTCAATTAATTTTACCACAACCCCCTTTTCAACTTCTTTTAGTTCGGCAAATCACGATACTACAGATAAAACATTTTCATCTTTTTACAATAGCACAAAAATTACAGGTAGAACAGGCGTTTTTGCTGGTTCATTGGAGCTAGATGATATGTTAAACATGATTTTGTCTGTAGATGAAGTTTCAAAACACATTTGTCGTAAATTATATCAATATTTTGTTTATTTCGATATCGATTCTAATACTGAAACCAATGTAATAGAACCATTGGCTAAAATTTTTAGAGATAATAATTATGAAATTAAACCAGTTTTAAAGGCGCTTTTAGAAAGCGAGCATTTTTATGATAATTGGAATAGGGCTTGTGTAATTAAAGATCCAGTAACCCATCAGGCAGGATTTGTGCGTCAATTTGAAATGCCATTTCCAGCGGCAACTGACTATGAAGCAAATTATCAGGTTTATGCGCTTGGAAGCTATTACGGACAAATTACCCAAATGAATTTGGGCGATCCTCCAAGTGTTGCAGGTTGGGAAGCTTGGTATCAAATGCCACTTTATCATAAAATTTGGTTGAATAGTGATTCATTGCCGAAACGTAATCAGTTCCAAGATTATTTAATGATGACAGGACATAAAGTGAAATCGTTTAACTTCATTGTTGATCCATGGAAAATTTCAAATCAATTTTCTAAACCAAAAGATGCCGATTCATTCATCCAAGAAGCCTCTGATTTTTTATTGGCCCTTCCGCTTTCTTCCAGTCAAATTTCTAATTTGAAGGAAATTTTACTACCTGGTGGAATTCCCGATTACAACTGGTCTGATGAATATCGCGCTGCTCTTGATAGCGGTGATCCAAATCACGCCAATTCTTTGGCAACTGTTACAAGTAAAATGAGAAATTTATTTAAGTCTATCATGAACCTTTCTGAATACCAATTAAGTTAATTATGAAAAGGAGATTATTTTTAAAAGCCGCAGCTTCAAGCAGTGTTTTGCCAATTTCCTTGAATGGAATGAGTTTAAGAACCTTTGGTAAAGAATCCTTTTTTAGTGTTTTAGGAAAAAGGGCAAATGTATCTGACCGGGTATTGGTTATCATTCAAATGAATGGTGGGAATGATGGTTTGAATATGGTTATTCCAATTGATCAATATAGCAATTTGTCAAAAGCAAGAACCAATATTTTGATTGATCAAAAGAAAGTGTTGGCTTTAAATGGAACAAACAAAACTGGCTTGCATCCCAAAATGGATGGCTTGCAGAATATGTTTAATAATGGACTTGTAAACACTATACAGGCCGTTGGTTATCCTCAGCCTAATTTTTCACATTTTAGGGCAACTGACATTTGGAATAGCGCTTCTGACAGTGATAAAGTTGTAACAACCGGATGGATAGGAAGGTACTTGGACAAAAGATATGTAAACTATCCGAAAGATTACCCAAATGCAACTATGCCAGATCCTGTTGCAATTCAAATTGGATCGATGGTGCCTTTGACTTTTATGGGTCCCAATGTAAGTATGGGAATGGCAATTAGTGATCCTGCATCGTTTTATAATTTGTTAGATGGAAATACGGGTGGAAGTTTAAATACGCCCTCCGATATTGAGTTGGCCTACATTCGAGAACTTACACAACAAACCAATCAATATGCATCTGTTGTAAAAATGGCTGCTTCCAAGGGCAAGAACTTATCTACCAAATACGTAAAGGGAAATGGTTTATGTAATCAATTAAAGATTGTTGCAAAATTAATTAGCGGCGGTCTAAAAACTCCGGTTTACATGGTAAATATTGGGGGTTTTGATACGCACAGCGATCAAACCGATAGCGCCGATACCAGTACTGGATCTCATGCTACATTGATGCAAAAATTGAGTGAGGGAATTTCGGCGTTTCAAGATGATTTGAAACTTCTGGGCGCTAGCGATAGGGTGGTTGGAATGACATACAGCGAATTTGGAAGAAGGGTGCAAAGCAATGCCAGTGGTGGAACAGACCATGGAGCGGCGGCTCCTTTGTTTGTGTTCGGAGAAGCCGTACAACCCGGAATTATTGGAAAAAACCCTACAATTCCCAATACAACAACGGTTAATGACAATGTGCCGATGCAGAATGATTTTAGGCAGATTTACGCGAGCATTTTGCAAGATTGGTTTGAAGTGCCATCAACTGAAGTGAAAGCATTGTTAGACAATCAAGATTTTAATACCTTGCCAATTTTCAAAAGTAATGCAGCCAGCATTGAAGATTTTGCTGACATGGTTACCCAAATACAAATTAGTCAGGTATATCCAAATCCTACTTCTGATTTTATTCATTTAAAATTTAGTTCAGATGGGGGTGGTATGTTGTCGATTTCGGTATTTGATCCATTGGGAAATCGGGTTATTTATTTGGAACCTAAAGTATACGGAATAGGCGAGTTTGATGAGATATTAGATTTACGTGGCTTAAGAAAAGGCAATTACTTTGTTCAGTTGAGTTCACCTAAGCATCAAGTAACGGAACACTTCATGGTTTATTAGGATTTAGAAGTATTAATAATAACTTTTTCTATCATCGTTGTTAGTTAAGTTGATAGGTGAGTTGTTGGAGTTTTAGTGAACGCTTAAACTCGATAGGAACCAAAAAGTATTGATTAGTAATTAATTGAAAAAACTTCCAAAAGAAGTTTGATTAATTGATTTTTTCTTTATCTTTGCAGTTCGAAAAATTGTCCGATGGTGTAACTGGCAACACGTCTGGTTTTGGTCCAGAAGAGTCTAGGTTCGAGCCCTAGTCGGACAACAAAAGCAGGTTTGATGATATCCGTGCCCAAAGGCATAGAGAGAAAGTAAAATCGAAGTTATGGCATCACTTATAAATCCAGTTAAAATTTTCGGAGGTTCAGCCTCTGATTCCCTCACCAAAAGTATTTGCGAGTACTATGGCTGTATGCCAGGTGAACTTACTGTTAATCGTTTTAGCGACGGAGAATTCCAACCTAACTTTCAAGAAAGCGTTCGCGGTTGCGATCTTTTCATAGTTCAAAGTACTTATCCTAACAGCGATAATATTATGGAACTTTTAATGGCAATTGATGCCGCTAAAAGAGCAAGTGCAAATTACATAACGGCAGTTATTCCTTACTATGGTTATGCGCGCCAAGATAGAAAAGATAAACCTAGGGTTTCTATTGCTTCTAAATTGGTTGCCGATTTGTTGGGTACTGCTGGTGCAAACCGTGTAATGACCATGGAATTACATGCACCTCAAATTCAAGGGTATTTTAATTTTCCGGTAGATCACCTAGAAAGCTCAATTATTTTTGTTCCTTATATTCGTGCCCTCAACCAAGATAATTTGGTGATTGCCGCGCCCGACGTTGGAGCAAGTAATCGAATCCGTGAAGTTGCCAAGGCCTTAAATTTGCCAATGGTAATTTGCGACAAAGAAAGGAAAAGAGCCAATGAAATTGCCAACATGACAGTAATTGGAGATGTTGAGGGGAAAGATGTGGTTCTTATCGACGATATTATAGATACCGGAGGAACTTTGTGCAAAGCGGCTTCCATGATGATGGAAAAAGGCGCTAATACGGTGAGAGCACTTTGTTGTCATCCTGTATTAAGTGGTAAAGCCTATGAAAACATTCAAAATTCAGTATTAACTGAATTGGTTGTTACCGATACAATTCCGTTGAAGCAGCATATTGATAAAATTAAAGTATTGTCGGTTGCTCCTTTATTTGCAAGGGCAATTAGAAATGTACATGAAAACGGAAGTATTAGCTCATTATTCAAGCAAGTATTTACTTCGCAAACAAATTTAGATCTCAAACAAAATCAATAAAAAAATATTATAATTCTATATGAAAACCATTTTATTAAAAGGTGAATCACGCGGGGAGCTTGGAACAAGAACTGCCAAAGCGTTGAGAAGCGAAGGTAAAGTACCTTGCGTAATTTACAGTGAAGGTAAAGAAGCTACACATTTTGCTATTTATCAAGCTGATTTTAAAAACTTAGTTTATACTCCAAATGTATATAAAGTTCGTATCAATTTAGATGGCCAAAACCATGAAGCTATTTTACAGGATATTCAATTTCACCCTGTATCTGATGCAATTTTGCATGCCGATTTCATGACAGTAGATGCTAACAAAAAAGTAGTTATGGAAGTTCCTATCCGTGTTGTTGGTAATTCTCCAGGAATTCGTGGTGGTGGTAAATTGATAATTAAAATAAATCGTTTGCGCGTTAGAGGTCTAATTGCCGATATGCCTGATTTTATTGATGTTACCATTGATGCCTTAGAAATTGGACAAAGCGCAAAAGTTCGCCAAATTTCAATTGAGAATTTGGAAATTTTGGATGCTCAAGAAAATGCAATCGTTTCTGTGAAAACAACCCGTGCATTGATGCAAGCGGCTGCTGAAGCAGGTAAAAAATAATTAATTATTTAAACATAATTTTAAAGGCCTCTTTTGAGGCCTTTTTTTATGCTTTGTTTGAAGAATGATATAGCGTTAATTGTTTCTGCCATTCCTTGTGCCCATAAATAGCCATTATTGCCAGAAAACCATAAAGGAAAGCAGTAATATATTGTTCTCCAGAAATGTACATTGGTACATAAATGATGTCTACAATTACCCAAATTATCCAATTTTCAATCCATCGTTGCGCTTGCATATATAAAGCCGTTAAGCTAATAATAGTTGTTAACGAATCTATTTCTGGGATTCTTGCGGTGGGATTTATTATTTTATAAAAATGAAGCCATATTCCATAGAGTAATACTGAAATTACGGCTAGAAATAATCTACTTTTTCTATCTATTTTACTAATTTGTTGTAATTGTTTTGAGGGATTTAATTTTGACCAAAACCACCATCCGTAAAGTTGGAATAATACAAATACCAATTGTAAATAGGCATCTGAAAAAAAGTGGTTCTGATAAAAAACATAAAAATATACGATTGATGCCAAAATGCTAATGGGCCAGTTTATGATTTTGTTTTGAGTAGCAAGATACACACACCAAACTGTAAGTATAGCGCCAACGCTTTCCGGAATCCATAGTGAAATTGACATATTTATACTTTTTGAGATAGTTGTTTATGGGTTCAAAGTTACTTCTTGTAGATAATCGTTGCACGTAAAATATTTACGACGTAAATTTGTTTCACCTAAAAAATAAAATTATGTTCGAAATTCCAAAATTATCTTACGAGTACACTGCACTTGAACCGCATATTGATGCGAAAACCATGGAAATTCATCATGGCAAACACCATCAAGCTTATGTTACCAATTTGAATAACGCTGTTAAAGGCACGGCTGCTGAAAATATGTCGTTAATGGAAATATTGGGTTCTATCAGTAAACTAACTCCAGCTATTAGAAATAATGGTGGTGGACACTATAATCATAGCTTATTTTGGACCATTATGGGGCCAAATGCCGGCGGTGAGCCAACCGGGGCATTAAATGATGCAATTGTTTCTACATTTGGCAGTTTTACAGCATTTAAAGAGCAATTTGCAAGTGCGGGTGCTACAAGATTTGGTAGTGGTTGGGCTTGGTTAATTGTTCACGATAATAAATTGGTAATTACTTCAACTCCTAACCAAGATAATCCATTAATGGATATTGCCGAGGTTAAGGGTACTCCAATTTTAGGATTAGATGTTTGGGAACATGCTTATTATTTGCATTACCAAAACCGCAGACCTGATTATATTGGCGCATTTTGGAATGTTGTTAATTGGACAAAGGTATCTGAGTTGTTTGCAGAAGCAACCAAATAATTGATAATATTACTAACAAAAAAGCCAGCTTTTAGCTGGCTTTTTTGTTAGTATAAAGTATAGAATTCGTGTTTCTCTAAAGTATGGCTGCGAATTGCCTGAACCTTCATGAGGCTTACCAAAATGCGTGCGGTTCTTCTATTTCCTAGATTGAACATTTGACAAATTTCTGCTTGGGTTACCTTTGGATGTTCTTTTAAGTATTTTAAAATTCCTTGCTCAATTTTTCCTAATGTAACTTTACCACCTTTCTTTTGAGCGTGCATAAAATCTACAGTAGTTTTTGACGCCAAAATACAATTGTCGTTTACACGCACATAAACCCACCATTTTTCATCTTCACCTTTGGCGTAATAGGGTTGATTTTCTCCTTTGGGAATATCTACCAATAATATTTGTTTTCCATTGATAATATGGGGTTCCACAGTAAATTTCACTTCAGGTTTGGAGAAAAAGTTTGCTGCCAACTCTAGCATGTGAAACTCTTCCTCTGGGTTTATGCCAGAAATATTCCCATTATCTTTCACTCCAACAAGTAAAATTCCACCATGGGTATTCGCAAAACTTACCATAGATTTGGCAATTTTATGCGGGCTTTGTATTACTTGTTTAAAATCTAAACTTATGCCTTCGCCTTGTTCTATAAGTTTTAAGATTTTTTGATTCATTTTTCTGGCAAATATTGTAAATGACTGAATTGATCGAAATCAAATACTTCATTTGCAATAGCTAACAATTGTTCTGATGTTAAGTTTTTGATTTTTTGAATTGTTTCTTGCAAACTCATTGCTTTGTTATATTTGATTATCCCTTTGCCAATATGTATCATTAAGCCACTTCGAGACTCATTGCTCATGATAATTTGACCTATAAATTGATTTTTGGCTTGACTTAGTTGCACCTTGCCTAACTTTTGTTCTTTGAGCTTTTTTAATTCTTTAATAATTAATTCAATAGATTTATCAATGTATTTTTCCTCAGCGCTTAAATAGCAATGGAAAAGTCCCCCATCCAAAAAGGATTGATATCCACTTTCAACGTGATAGGTATAACCATGCTTTTCGCGAATTGATAAATTTAATCTACTGTTCATGCCAGGTCCCCCCAATAAATTATTTAATAATAACAATCCAAATCTATTGTCATGGTCTTCCGAATATGTTGGCACTCCCATTATTGCATAAGCTTGATTAAAATCACTCTCTTTTTTAAGCGTTTGTGGATTATAAATAATAGGTTGTTTTATATTGCTAATAACAGGATTATTTAAGGGTTCTTTAGGCAAGTATTTGTTTAGATTGGCAATTACTTTTTCAATTGAAACATTTCCTACCACAGAAAATACCATATTAGGATACTGATAATAATTGTTTACAAATGATTTTAGGGCTTCAGTTGTGATTTGTTCTACTGAATCGTGAGTTCCAAGAATATTATGTGCCAAAGGATGATTTCCAAAAACCATTTCTTGAAATTCGTCGTAAATATTTTCCTCAGGGGTATCAACATACATGTTGATTTCGTCTTTAATTACTTTTTTTTCTTTTGTTAATTCTACTTCAGGTAAAACTGATCTAAATGTAACATCGCAAAGAATATCTACAGCCCTACTTAAGTGGCGTTTTTCTATGGTTGCGTATATAGCTGTGATTTCTTTGGTAGTAAAAGCGTTTAGTTCACCACCAATTACTTCTAAGTGATTGAGAACATGAATTGTTTTTCTTTTTTGTGTTCCCTTAAAAACCATATGTTCAAGGCAATGAGCCAAACCAGGAAATTCATTGTCGTTTCTGCTTCCTGCGTGAATAATAAAGCCGCAATGCACCAACAAGGTTGATGATATTTTTTGGTGTGCAACCCGCAAACCGTTATTTAAAGTATAGATTTGATATTCTTTGCTGCTCATTTAATGCAAATTTACCTATCGTTTGCCGTATTTTTGCAGTAACAATGAGAATAGATTCAACTGAATTATTGGTTCAGAGATTAAAAAACAAGGAATTTAAACGTGCGGTTATCACAACCCACCATAAACCTGATGGCGATGCAATGGGCTCAACACTTGGTTTATATGGGTTTTTGAAACAAATCATGGATGAAGTTTTTTTAATTACGCCAACTGATTATGCCGATTTTTTAAACTGGCTACCTCAAAATAATGTTGTAATTAATTTTGAGGAAAGTGAAGAATATGCAACTTCAGTTTTAAAAGATGCAGATTTGGTTTTTTGTTTGGACTTCAATCGTTTGTATAGAATTAATAAATTAGGTGAACTTATTGGTGAAATGAATATCGACAAAGTTATGATAGACCATCATTTGGATCCTGATAACTTTACAAATTATGTATTTTGGGATAGACAATCGAGTAGTACCTGCGAATTGGTTTTTGAATGGATTGAGCAAAATTTTGGTTCTGAATTTGTTTCTAAAGATATGGCAGATTGCCTCTATACAGGCTTAATGACCGATACTGGAAATTTCCAACACAATAATACCAAACCCAAAACACACAGAATTGCGGCACAACTTATGGAGCATGGTGCTGATCACATTAGAATTCACGAACGTATTTTTGATGTGTTTAGTCCGAATAGAAGTAAACTTTTCGGATATGCGTTATATAAGAAATTAGAACTTATTGAAGATGGAAAAGTTGCTTTGATTTATTTGGACAATCATGAACTTGAAATGTTTAATGTAAAAACTGGTGATACCGAAGGATTGGTAAATATGGGTTTGAGCATCATTGGAGTGGTTATGAGCGTGCTTATCGTTGACAGAACTGAACGTGTAAAAATGAGTTTTAGAAGTAAAGGCGATTTTGCTGTGAATGAATATTCTGCAAAATATTTTAGTGGTGGTGGACATAGAAATGCAGCTGGTGGTCAAAGCGAAGACACATTAGAAAATACCGTTATTAAATTTAAAGAAACAATAAAAGAATATAAAGAGGAGTTATCTAAAATATGAATTTTCTTCCCAAAAACAAGTATTTGAAATGGTCAGTAATTTCGTTGCTTATTATTTCTGTGGGCTTATTGATTTATCAATTTAATAGTTACAAAACGTCAAAAACTGGTATGAAATATCGGTTTATTGAAGGCGGTGAGTTTAGCGAACAACTCGGACCAGAAAATTATTGTTTGGTGGAGTTTATGATTATTGGTCCGGAAAATGACACATTACAAAATTGCTTTCACGACGATACTCTAAAAGAAATACCCTATCCAGTTGAAGCACGAAATGAATTAATGGAGGCTTTACAAATAACCAAACCTGGAAGTACCATAGAAGTTTTAATTTCTACCGATAGTTTGAAGCAAAAAATTTCGAATCATTATAAGATTAAATTATTGCCAAACAATGAAATGGCCAAGTTTATTATTCGGGTTGATAAGGTTTTAAATGCGCAGCAATATGAGGCATACGTAAATGCAAAAAAATTGAATAGGGCAATTGCTGAAAATAAATTAATTGATGAATATTGCGCTAAAAATGAAAAAGCTGGAACATGGTTATTAGATTCATTTCAAAGTATTAAGTATAGGGTGAAGGATGAAAAATCTGGAGAATTTGTATCTCAAACCAATTTAATGAGCATGCCACCTGTATTGTTCCATTCAACCATTGTTGAATTTGATGTTGTTGTTTCTACTTTGAAGGGTGGTTTGATTTACGATAGTAAGTTAGAAGGCCGACGCTATAAAACTGAACAAATGGCCAATTTAAATGGGGTAAAAGTATTGGATTTTTTGCCGTTTTTTGTAAATGAAGGCTCAATTGGTGAATTTGTAACAAGTTCTGATCACGGATTTGGTGCGTATGGAAGAATTGGAGTACCTAGTTATGCTCCATTGTATGTTAAAATAAGCAATGTAAAAATAATTCAATGAAAAATATAATCATTACCGGAGGGGCTGGTTTTATTGGCTCACATGTAGTTAGGAGATTTGTAAATCGTTACCCTGAGTATCATATTATCAATATGGATAATCTTTCATATGCGGGTAATTTAGAAAACTTAAGAGATATTGAGGGATGCTCTAACTATGAATTTGTAAAATGTGATATAACAGATATTAAAGCGGTTGAATCATTATTCTCTTCAAGGGAAATTCATTCTGTGATTCATTTGGCTGCTGAAAGCCATGTTGACAGAAGTATCACCAATCCTATTGATTTTGTTATGACAAATGTAGTTGGAACAGTGGTTTTGTTAAATGCATTCAAATCATTTGGAAATGTTACTGAGGGTAGATTTTACCATGTGAGTACAGATGAGGTATATGGAACATTGGGCGACGAAGGCAAATTTACTGAGTCAACTCCCTATGATCCAAATTCTCCATATAGTGCAAGTAAAGCGAGCAGCGACCATTTTGTAAGGGCTTATCATGAAACCTTTAAATTGCCAATTGTAATTAGCAATTGCTCAAACAACTATGGCAGTCATCAGTTTCCAGAAAAATTAATTCCTTTGATGATTCACAATATCAAAAATAATAAACCACTTCCTGTTTATGGTAAGGGCGATAATATAAGAGATTGGCTTTGGGTGAATGATCATGCTTCGGCAATTGACGTTATTTTCCATAAAGGAAAGAATGGCGATACCTACAACATTGGTGGTAATAACGAATGGAAAAACATTGATTTGGTAAATAAATTATGTGAAATCATGGATCGAAAATTAGGCCGTGAAGCAGGTGAATCAGCAAAATTGATAACCTATGTAACTGATAGAGCCGGTCATGATTTTAGATATGCAATTGATGCAAGTAAATTAGAAAATGAAATGGGTTGGAGTCCAAGTGTGGCATTTGATCAAGGTTTTGAAAAAACGATAGATTGGTACTTAGAAAATAACGAATGGTTGGATAATGTAACATCCGGCAATTATCAAGCCTACTACCAAAATATGTATACAAACCGTTAAAATAACCATGTCTAATTTATATTTATATAATACGTTAAATAAAAAGGAAGAATTATTTGAAAGTATTTTTCCGAATAGGGTTGGCATGTACGTTTGTGGTCCAACTGTTTATGGTGCCCCACATTTAGGACATGTTAGAGGCCCAATTGTTTTTGATGTATTACGCAAGTATTTAATTCATAAAGGTTATCAAGTTCGTTTTGTCAGAAATATTACAGATGTAGGACATCTGGTAGGTGATGCTGATGAAGGTGAAGATAAACTTCAAAAGCAAGCCAAAATTGAAAAGCTTGAGCCAATGGAAATTGCCCAAACTTATACCGATATGTACAACGAAGTTATGGACAATATTGGGGTGCTTAGGCCAAGTATTGAGCCCAAAGCGAGCGGACATATTATTGAACAAATTGAAATGATTCAAAGTATTATTTCAAAGGGATTGGCTTATGAATCGAATGGCTCAGTGTATTTTGATGTTTTAAATTATAATGAAAATCATAATTACGGAGAATTAAGTGGAAGGGTTTTAGATGATTTAATGGCTGGCGCAGGAAATCAATCTCGTGAATTAGAAGGACAATCTGAAAAACGAAATGCCAATGATTTTGCACTGTGGAAAAAAGCTTCGCCTGAGCATATAATGCAGTGGACAAGTCCTTGGGGTAAAGGTTTTCCAGGTTGGCATATTGAATGCAGTGCAATGAGCGCCAAATATTTGGGTGAAGAATTTGATATTCATGGCGGTGGTATGGATTTGTTATTTCCTCACCATGAATGCGAAATTGCTCAAAGTAGGGCTGCACATAACCATCAACCGGCAAGATTTTGGGTCCATCATAATATGATTACCATAAATGGTCAAAAAATGGCCAAAAGTTTAAATAATGGGGTAACTGTTAAACAGCTTTTTGACGGTTCACATCCCTTGTTGTCAAAATCGTTTTCTCCTCAAACGTTAAGATTTTTTGTTTTGCAAGCACATTACAGGGGTACTTTAGATTTTAGTGAAGAAGCTTTAATGGCTTCCGAAAAGGGGTTGACTAGATTACAAGCGGCTAATTCTTTGCTTTCTAAATTGAAAATATCTGATACTTCTTCAGTGAAATTTGATGATATTCTTCATGAAATTGAAAGTTGCTTAGATCACGATATCAATACTCCACAAGCTATTGCCCAACTTTTTGAAGCAGCTCGAAGAGTGAATTTGATAAATGATGGTAGAGAAACAATATCAGCAGAAGAATTAGCAAAAGTGACTTCTATTTTTAGTATTTATTTCAGAGGAATATTGGGTATAGCCGATTCTGTAACCAATGAATCTAGTCATTTGGATTCAGTTTTAAAAGTATTGATTGACTTGCGTTTGCAAGCTAAGATGGATAAGAATTTTGCCTTAAGCGATGCAATTAGAGATAAAGTGAAAGCTTCGGGAATTGAAATCATGGATTCCAAAGATGGAAGTTCTTGGCGTTTTATTGAGAGCTAATTGAATCTATGCCAGGGCATTTTACATTTTATTCGGATAAAATTGAAAATAATTTTGCTTATTTTTCTGAGCAGGAAACCAAACATGCAATTTTAGTTTTGAGATTTCAACTTGGAGATTCAATTGAATTTACAACAGGTAATGGAATTTATTATACGGGTAAAATTGTTGAAATTCAAAAAAAATCATTCATAGCCGAAGTAGATAGCTTTAAAGAAATCCCCCAGAAAAATTTTGTATTGGCTGTGGGAATTTTGAAAAGCTCTGATAGAATGGAGTGGTTGGTTGAAAAATGCGGTGAACTTGGAGTAAAGCAATTGATTTTTCTAAAATCTCAGAATGGTGAAAGGTCTAAAATTAACTTGGAAAAACTCAAGAAAACTGCCGTTGCTGCAATGAAGCAATCTCATAGTGCTTGGCTAATGGATATTCAAGAAATGAATTTTGAAAATGCAATAAAGACAAATTTGGAAAATAAATATATTGCTTATTGTAATTCAGATATTATTCAAATACTTCCTTTGAAATTTGGTGTTAACAGTATTGTATTTATAGGGCCTGAAGGTGATTTTACTTTGGGTGAAATTGATTTTGCAAAATCTCAAGGTTTTCAAGTAATTGGTTTGGGTTCACAAATACTCAGAACTGAAACAGCCGCCATTGTTTGTGCAAGCTGGTCTCTATCTTAAACATTTATAACCGTTTATAATCATTTATTATACGAATTGATCATTCGTGCTGTATGAACTTTGTATCACTGAAAAGGAAAACAGATAAGGCCTGCTGTTAAACTTGGAAGTATTTTTAATGTGAAAAAGAAAAATAAAAAGAAAGGAAACAAAAATGCAAAGTTTAATGAATTCAGTAAGATTAATTGGAAATGTTGGCATAGACCCAGTGTCTACAACATTGGAGAATGGCAACAAAGTTGTGAAATGGAGAATGGCAACT
>CANKVM010000049.1 GCA_947487175.1 Flavobacteriales bacterium
ATGTTAGCATAGAACCTTGTCGTGCATATTCGTAGTTTAATTCAGCTGCTTTTAATTTATAACTTTGAATTTGTCGGTTTATTTCAAGACCCATTGGCGCATTTGGAAACGCTTGTTCATTTGGATTGTCCCAACAAATTTCTGAACAGGTTAAAAAAGGTAGCTGAAATTCAGTTTTCTTTCTATTTAATGTAATTCTACAAGTGATTGGAAATTCACTTTGCATAGGCCGTTTTAGATTTAGGTAGAAATGTATGGTCATTATTAATCGTTTTAATGGGTGCAAATCAAATATGTTGAACTGAACGATTTCCTGCCAAAATCTGCGAATAAAAATAGGGGTGATCCCCAAGTGGGAGAGCGGCTAACCAAATGAAAAACCAACCGCTCACGCGGAGCTTGAATTACTCGCTTCGCTCGTGATCCCCAAGTGGGAGAGCTGCTAACCATATGAAAAACTCAACCGCTCACGCGGTTTTGTTTTTTGTTTCCATGCTTTCGCTCAAGCGGAGCTTGGCTCTGCATATAAACAAAAAAACCCAGCAAGCTGGGTTTTTCATTTGGTTGCGGAGGGAGGGGGATTCGAACTATTGGTTCATATCGATTGAATATCAAGTAAATAAAATTTATCCACATTTGCAAATTGAAACATTTTATTCCTTTTAAGTTAATTATTCCATTGCCTTCAATGGTAGAATTTCGATATTGTTGAATAGATCGAAGTTTTGTAACGAACATATTGCTTAATAATTTTTAGCAAATTGGAGATAAAAATATATATTTGTTGATATGGACAATGAAAAATTAGAAGAATTTATCGCCGTTTTAGATAATTGTACGGAATGTGCATTTGATGAAAGGAAAATTCAATCTGATATTTATCAAATTTTAAATGAAATCAAAGATTCAGCAGTTTGGGATATGTTAAGGCTAGCCTGTGCAGTTAATCAGATCTCATTTTCTATTGGTGAATCTGGTGAAGAAATAGCGCGAAATATTTCCGATAGGGCAATTGAAAAAGCTGTTCGTGATAAAAATGTTGATGATTTGACCACAATCGCTGATGAACTAGAAATGTCATTGGAGTTTGATGATTTGGCTGAAGAAGTTAGAGAAATAATTAGTAATATGTCATGAAATCAATCCCAATGTCATTTTCTAAATCCTTAGTATTAAATATTACTTTGGGGTCATTCTCTCAAAGCAGTAAACGGCCATCCATGATGGATATTCAGAACAAGGTTTTTGATGAATTTTTGAATCTAGAGGAGTCATCTGCCCAATATCGCAGAATAGAAAGAGCGGATGGCGATAATGTTAAGGTGGTTTTGCTGTTTCACTTTGAGTATTATTCTGATGAAAAGACTTTTGATTTGATTGCGATTAAAAACAAAGTAGATTTTCTGCAAAAACGGTTGAAGTACGAGGTTGATTATTATTTGTTGTCTTTAGATGAAAATCAACAGTTGGTTGGATTTATTGATGATAGCGAAACTGGTGAATTGTCGGCGGCACAACTTAATGATTTGGCAAATCTACTATTTAAATTGAAGCTGTAGCCCAACTCATTTGTGGACTTAACTGATTTGTGGAATTCAATTCGTTTATAATTAACAAAAACGCAAATGGTATTATTTTTTCATGGTTCTGAATATCGGATAGTTAATTGTATTCATGTGAGAAATATTTTAATAATCTTGGGATTTTGTTGCATTCAAATTGCAAATGCTCAGATATTAAATATTGACAGGGAAGTTGAAGATTCCATGAAAAAGCCTTGGTATTTATTGATATCCGGTTCATTTTCAAAGGACAAACAAAAAGTTGATATCAATGATTTGTCTACATATTCTGAATATGTATATAAATTAAAATCAAATAACGCTTTTACATTTATTGGCCAAGTAGATGCAACTGTTTCGGGTAAACAAGTTTTACAAAACGAAGGTTTTTTTCAAGTTAAACACCGAGATTTGGACAAGAGGTTGAATAGCTTTGAATACTATTTGCAATATCAATGGAATGGTGCTTGGGGAATGGTATCCCGAAAATTGGTTGGTGCAAATTTTAGAAGAAGAATTTTAGAAAAAAACGGATTAGATTTATATAGTGGAATAGGTTTATTTTATCAATTTGAAAAATGGAATTTCAATGGTGTTACTGATACAAATTTAATTCCCCAAGGGTATGACATGATCCAAGAAAGTGATATAAGAACAAATTTTTATATTAAAGGAGGATTGAAATTGTTTAAAAATTGCGATTTCGTAACTCAAACATATTTTCAAAGTAATATGGTAGATTTTTTAAATAATAATCAGTTGAGAGTGTATATTACATCAATGTTGAAATATAATATCAATACAAATTTTCAGTTAGGTTTCAATTTTGATTTAACGTACAACAGAAATCCTCCTGTACCAATTAATTCTACATACTATGGCTATTTAATGAATTTAGGGTTTAAATTTTAAAATATGATGTTAATGAAAAATATTGCCTACCAATTTTTTGTGAGTGTTTTAATAATACTCGCATTGATTATTTTCTTGTTCGTAAAAAGAAAATTTAATTCATTTTTCTTTCGAGGACGCACTATTAAAAATAAAAAGAGTAAAATTTACAATACTTCATTGTATTTTTAATTATTTCGATCAAGAATATTCGGACTCTAATAACTGCCGGTACCCGAGAAAAATACATTCGTATAAGGACTTCATTCATTGATATGTATTTAATATTTAATCTTTGACAATATTAAGTGCCGATAAACCTGTTGCACAAGAATGATTAAAAACGTAACTTCGTGTAACTGGCTATTAATAAAGCTACTCTTTATATTGAATAATCTCTCTTAAAAAAATGAAGGAATGTTTGAATTACTGATTGATGAAATGCAGGGAAAGGGATTTTCTGATATTGGAAAATTAAAAAAATTAAATTATAGTTTAAAGACGTGGGATGGTCTTAAATTCGATAGTTTAGAATCGTTTGATAAGGATATGTTTATTGAATTTCTCATGGTCAATTCTCACAAAATGGTCAATTTGGAAGAGGTTGATTTTTGGGGATTTCCCACGGATAAATTGGACAAATTTCTGTCAGATATAAATAGTCTAAAAAGGATTGAAAATACTCAAGGAAGATATTCATTTCCAAAATCAATCTTGTTAAATGAAAATTTGCAGTATCTCAGTCTCACTTTAACCCCTATTAAAAAAATCCCATCAGAGGTTGGGGAGCTCCGGAAGTTACGAACTCTTATTTTTTCACAGACGGATATTCAGATTTTGCCTGAAGAATTAGGTCAGCTTGACGAACTATTAGAATTAACTATTTACACCAAACTTAATAAAATTCACGATTCTATCGCAAGTAATAAAAAGTTGAAAACTATAGATTTTGGGTCAAATAAAATAACAGATTTACCCGCAGGGATTTTTACTTTACAAAATCTTGAATCCATTAACCTTTCTGGAAATCCAATTGTACAATTTGATTTCCAGAAAGCTAAATGGCCAAAAATAAAACGACTAGACTTGAGCAGAACTCCATTCGGAATATATAGAAATAATATTGAAAATTTAAATAGAAATTTTCCAAATGCTGAGATAATTGGGGGTTCCAATAACTTATTTGTTGGGGATAATAAGTTCGGTATTTATCTAAGTTGCACAAAATCAACTTATAATTGAATTCCCTACGTTAATCTAAATCCAGTTCATTATTTCGATCCAAATTAAAAAATATAATCATGACAACAACTAACCCCAATCCTTCAAAATACAGTCGGAAAACCGCAACCATTTACATTGTACTTATTGGTTTAATAATCTATTTGCTCTTTCAATTGCGCGATGCTAAAAACGGACAGACGAGTGAACTTTCTCAATTGCAAATCCAAATTTCGAAGCAATCCGAAACTCAAAACAAATTGAAGATTGAGCTCAATAATACCCAAAAAGAGCTGGGGGAATATTTGCCCTATAAAGCCATCATTCTTTCAGCATCACTGAGAGATTCGATTTATTCTTTACTGCCTTTTAAATTTGGTGAATCGGCTATGATTATGCCTGATAGTACACCCGTTGTGATAAATTCCGTTAGTATTTTTGGTAATGCCACGGATTATA
Source organism: Flavobacteriales bacterium (assembly GCA_947487175.1). Taxonomy (GTDB): domain Bacteria; phylum Bacteroidota; class Bacteroidia; order NS11-12g; family UBA955; genus VMCP01. The sequence continues at coordinate 4,134 of CANKVM010000049.1, forward strand.
GTTTAAAGTATGTTGTCCGGACGAAAAAGGGTGAGTATCTGCAAATTTCTCCATCAGAGTTGAGAAAGTAATTTTGAATGACTATAACAATCCACTGTTTAAGCAATTATCTCAATAGATTTTCAGGCAAGTTTAAATGAAAAAATCACTCTATCTTTTGTTGTGTACCGTAATGTTGAATGTCCTCAATGGACAAACTAGTCAGACATTTTTGAATCATGCGAACACTTATGTTTCGCTGGCCAGGGAAAATGGCAATGATGAATACTATTTGAATTGTGCCCTGAGGTATCTCGATAGTTGCGATCGAATTGCCCATACTGACTCAAAAACTGCAAAGCAAATAAAGGGCTTGAGAAATGAAATAGAGGTTGCGAAAAGCACAAGTGAAAACAACCTCAACTATCAGATAGAATTTTATCAATTATTTACTACAAATCCGATACACTACGGATTTGCAAATGATCCAATAGAATATGCTTTTGGGAATGCTTTCCAAAAATTACTTCAGGTCACGAATCCTGAAATGGGAAATAAGGACATTGCGAGTTTGAATTCATACAGTCTAATTCAGCAAGACAATTGCGATGACGAAATTACTGAAGTCAATTTTCAATACTTATGGTCCAATACCAAGCATGTTTTAATACCCAAGTCACAGTTTCAATTATCCAAGAATTTTCACAAACAGCTGACGTCGTCTGACACGCAGCAACTAAATGCATTGTGCAACAACTATAAAACGAATTCTATTGGACTTTTCGAAACTCACGTTATTGATGAAGTAGATGGTATCGTTTATGTATCCGTATCCTATTTTCCTTATTACAGGGGACGCGGTTTTGGATCTACCCTATACACTGAGGGCTTTGGCGAAGATAAACGTGGAGATCTGCTTCCCATCGTTATTTTCTTACTGATTAGTTCCGTTTTTTATATTTCTGTGCTTGCCGTTTGTGAAGAATTGTATGATAGAATTATCCAAAAATTATGGCATCAAATCTCTTTTAAGGAAATTCTAGGGCTGTTTAAAAACAAGTTTCTTTTGGTAGGCGCAAGCCAAATTCTTCCTACGGTTCTGTCCTTTATCATCGTAAACTCCGTCAAATCCATTGCGCCTGACTTAGGTACTCATTATCTCGAAACTGAGGCGTTGTTATGGGTGGTGTTTATCACATTGTCGATGAGTATCATCCCAACATTTATAAATGTTTTTGTGATCAATCGATTAGATATTGATGGGTTTCATACGTCTAGAGGATATCAAAATTTTGCAAATGCATCGATTTATGGATCGTATTTTTCATTTTTCTATTTCTATAGTTTGAAATATGGCTCCATAGCACATGAGCAGCATTTCCTTTTGATTGTTGTGACCTTTATCATAGGTCTATTACTTGGTAAAGCATTGTATTTGTATTTGAACAAGAAGGATGTGAAATCTCTCTATAATACTGGGCTAGTTGGTTTTGTTTTTGTTTCAATATTGCTAATTGGGGTGAATTTGATAGTTTTAAAGCGATTTGAGACTTCAGGTTTCTTGCAAGCGTTAATGGTTACGCTCGTTGTTACAATCGGTTATTCCTTGTTTGAAAAGCGGAAGCAAATTGTCTCTAAAAAACTACATGACATATCCCTAACGAACTTGGCTCAAAGAAACTTTTCCTATATCCCTGAGGTTGTAAATCAATCCAAATTGGATTTTATTCTAAATAAGTTAACGGTTGAATTATCGGAAAGTAAATTGAATATTGTTTTTCTATCCGGGCCTTCTGGAATTGGAAAAACAAGCTTTATCAATGAGTGTTTGTTCTATCGATTAAAGGCCATCGATAGAAAGTTGCTTTACGGAGATTGTAACGAAATTCAAGAGGAGAATGAAATACATTTTGAGCCCTTTGTCCAGGCTTTGGCTTCAGAAATAGGGATTAAGAACTTTGTAAATTCCAGGGAGCAAATATCCAACAAGACATCGATGCTTCAGCCTTTTCTTGAGAGTAGCCCAATCGCCTTGGATAGCTTTTTGGATTCTAATTACACCAATGCCTCAAAGACGCTTAAGGAACATTGTTATATGGTTGCACTCGAATTAGAAAAGAGGCAATTTAAAGGGGTTTTGGTGGTAGAAGATTTACAATGGATTGATCCTGAGAGTAGAGAGTTTTTAATCAATTTATTGAAAATTATTTCAAATAAAAGTCAATTCAAACAGCTGAAGACCAATTTCTCGATTCTATTAACTGTGAGAGAGTCAAGTTCAACTGAACAATTGAGAGGTATCGTAAATATTGATGAGTTAAAGGCAGATTTAGGCGCACAAGTCTCAAATATTCAATTTGATAACATCAAACACGATGAGCTTTTTGATTATATCAACTTTATTGAGTTAATAAGTGATAAAGATGATATTTTCAATTTAGCGGAGTCAAGTAAATTCATCCTCAATAATTTAATAAACCAAAAAATTGCAATAGGAAAAGCCAATGATGATTTCGTTGAAGCCAATATTACGCCGCATTATATTTTCAAACTATTGACAAGAATGTTGGAAGATAAAACATTGATTCCGGGTTCAGGTGGGTTGATATTTACCAGGCAGATTACGGAAGAGGATTTGCCAAATAATGATGAAGTGGATAAATTCTATCATGCAATTTTTGATAGGATTGATTCCACGCCCACCGTCGATAGAATACAATGGATTCGCATTTTAGAAAGTGCGGCAATGATTGGTCAAAAATTTGACGCAGCGATTTTGGCTTCTGTTTGGGGGATTGATTTGTTGCATCTGCTGGATTTTTTGGAGAGAATGGAGAAACTGGGTATTGTAAACGATGTGTATCAGGAAGACAATGTTTATCACTTCCAATCGAATAAAGTCACAACAGCTTTGAAGAGTTATTTTGGTACTTCTAATTCGGAAGTAAAACAAATTATCCTGGAATACAATAAGCGCTGGATTAATGTTCAGAACAAAGAAATAAGCAGTTTGTCGAATTTCAACCTGGATAAACTCTCAGCACTTTACAGAAGGCTAAAAATAGTAAAACATATTGAGGGCTTTGATAGTACCTATGAGTTAGTGTATACTATTTATGCAATTCGAATTCTGGAATTGGAAGACTATGACAAGTTGAACGTAATATTGAAAAATGACAATTCGAGCCTTACTAAATATCTGAAAGGCATAGCTAAATACTTCGAAACTGAGTCAGTCCTTAGTGGCGACGACGCTGAATTTCTGCTCGATTCCATACAGTCATCTAGTTTGATTTATGGGAAGTTTGAAGCACATACCACGCGTTGGTATTTGAAACATTTCATTATGATCATTCTTGGGAAAATCAGTGAAGCGGAATATTTGCAGTTTATTGACGAATGTAAAAATGCCAAAGAGACCATTTTTGTTGAATTGATGGTAAAAATGATTCTAAATTCCGAGAGTTTAATTCAAAAGAATAGTATGATATTGTTGGATAAGTTTAATGCTGACGTTGAATTTACGACACGGAAAGAACCAATATTGGAAATCCTTTTTAGATTTTTAGCGGTTAAGATATTGACAAATCCTTATTGCGAGATTTCAAAAACCCGAGATGAAATTAAAAATCAGTTTGGCGAATTAAAGTTCAAGTTAGCTAGTCAATCAGGATTCTTCTTATGGTCGATTTATTATGAACTGAAGTTGAGTTATTATCAATTTGAAGAAGACGAAGCTGAGCAATTGGTAATATTTAAGGAGGCCATGAAGTTCTTAAATGGCAAAAATGGATCAAAAAATTGGGCCACCTTTTTATTGAAAAACCACCCCGACCACATTTTGAGAAATCCAGAATTCGGTTTCAAATCTGTCATGGAGGACGTAGAATTGTTTTTGCAAAAACGTGGATGGTTGGACGAAGTATCTGAATTAACGGTAAAAATGTATTTATTAAAAATCCAATATTACATAGCCAATAAACTTTGGTCTGAAGCAGAGTCGATTATTAGTGAAGCAAAAGTCATAATGCCAAATGATTCCCGCAATCAATCTTATGTGAAATTTACGATTGATTTATTGGAGAAAGAAGAATCATTACAGTATAGTCAAGGGAAAATGGAGAATGCCGTTGATACTTGTGCACAGGCTATTGACTTTTGTAGGTTGATTAACTTGAAACATAGGTTGGTCGACATGCTAATTGCTCGCAATATTGCCAATAGAAAATTGGGTAAGCTGGATGAGGCACTTGAGGATGTAAAAATGGCCATGCAAACCATCAGGGAAATTGGCAATTTGGCGCCTTCTAAGGTCGGCGTTGGTATATTTCAATATGGTCAGATATTAAAAGAGACCGGGAATTATGAGGAAGCAATGAAGCAGTACCTCGAATGCCAGCAGTACTGGGCAAATAATTCCAAAGGAGATTACCGAAAGATGATTACCGAAATGAATATGATATATTGCATTTTCCAAGGCAGTTTGAGTGCAGAAAAATATTTCACGATGGCCATTGCAGATAAGGTAAAAGAGATAACCGAATACTTTAAAGACCCATCGAACGAAATTCATCTTTCAACCGAAAATCGTAAGAATGTGTTACAATTATCCAGTATTAAATTTGAATAAATTAGTAGTTTGTTTTAATTGTTAGGGTAAATGGAAAATAAAAAATTGATAGAATTTATTGAGATAATGGATAGTATTCTATAATCGTATAGTCTTAAATTCTGTTTGCCTAAAAAATTATTTTTATTAGTATAAACTTTAGTTATTCCATTGAAATCATTATATTAACAAAAATTAATGGCTACCATCTTGATTTCATCCGAAACCACCACTCGGTATAAAAAATTTACTGGCGATATCAGTTCTTTTTGTTCTGATAATCAAATTGGATTGTCGATTGTAAAATCATCAAATCCTTGGATTAGAGATTTTGCGCCCGTTGAGATTGGCAATACAAACTATAAATTCATTTATCAGCCATATTATCACCATACCCCAAAATATAGAGAACCCAATCCTCCGCGAACGATAGAATTCAATGCGCACTTTCCTGAAATAACAGAATTAAATATCACTGCTGATGGTGGTGCAATTTTAGTAGACGATTCTAGGAAAATCATTCTGTTGAGTAAGGCGCATAACTCACCTAAATTCATTGCCTATTTTGGAGATAGAGGGTATACGGTGATTCAGTTGTATCCCGATCCTCAAGACTTCACCGGTCATTTGGACGGAATCTATCGCATCGTAAATAAAACGATTTTATATTCCCATTCGCTCGATACATTGAGTAATAATCAATGGCATAATGATAATATTGACTTACTCAAAGCAAACGGCTATAATGTGGTCGCAATCAGTGATATGGGTGAACTGATTAATTGGGACCTATACCTTGGGATGTATATGAATTTTCTTGTCGTGGAGAAATTTATACTTATTCCCCGAGCCAAAAATGCAAAAGCCAGTAAAAGTTTTCATGGTCTAATGGAGGCCCGAATTGCGATTTTTTTCAAGTCGGAATTTGGCTTAGAAACAATTTGGATTAACTGCGAGGAAACAATTAAAGATGGTGGTGCCATTCACTGCCTAACAAGTATGGTCTCTCAGAAATCCTCTCAAATTATAAGTTAGCTAATTAAATAGTATAAAATGCATAAGTTACTAAATATTAATCCTATTAAATCAGTCGGTACTGTTAAGATCATCACAACTGATGACGTAATTCAGTATATTGAATTCTATACGAAAGCAGAATTAAATATTAAATCTAGGAATGAGTTATTTAGGCATTTGAAAATAAAACCCAGTAGTTGTTCCCTAATATTTGAGTATTCAGGACTTGTACTTAAATTTGAAATTAGACAAGATACAATGACGCTATCGGCCCAACTGATTTGTGGACTTAACTGATCTGTGGTATTCAATTCGTCTATAATTAACAAAAACGCAAATGGTATTATTTTTTCATGGTTTTGAAAGTTCCCTCCCTTCAGGTAAAGTGGATGTCTTGAATGATTTTGGTTTAAATACGATAGGCGTCCCGATGAATTACGATAGTCAAAATCCTTATTTATTGGCTCATGACTTCACCGTTAAGAGTCAGCCCAAACTGATTGTTGGTTCCAGTATGGGAGGCTATTTTGCCTTGAAAATTGGTACACACTTGAATATACCCCTGATTTTACTCAATCCAGCTTTGGTGAGCCGTCAAATTAGTTTTGATGAGCCGATAGAATACGGGCATCACCGGCCTAAAATATGGTCGTTGTTAGGCGAACAGGATGATCTTATTCCTTTCAAAGAAAACCAAGTGGAGTTATTGAAATTTGGCGCCATCATTGAAGTAGGGAAACATGGACATCGCACACCAAACGATGTGTTTAGTAACTACATCCAAGGCATCATAGGGGAGTTGGCTTTTGGTGTTTTAAATGAAGATGCCCTTGGCTAAATAGAAGCAGATAAAGCGTTGATGGAGATGTTTAATCAAGAAAGAATGTAGGATCTTGAAGTAATAACCTTGCTCATGATTAATGGAATAAATGATCTTAATGATTTGAGACTATCGGCCAAAACCAATAATTTTGCAGTTCATTTTAATTTGATTTGTGAATTCAATTTTAGCAGCATCAACGCTAATAATACATTTGCAATTTTACATATCTCCGCAAAAATGGGGTTACACAAGAATTTGTTTATAAATGGGTTATGAGGTACTTTTGAATAAAATGCAGTTAGCTTTAATCATAAAAATAAAAATTTAAAAAACTATGTTAGATAAAATAAATAGATTTTTCGATACAATTCAACAAACGCCAATTGAGCTTTATAGTGAGTTCGGATTACAGCATGAACTTGCAATTTTTCTGAGAATTAATTTCCCAGAGTTAATTGTCAGACTTGAATACCCAACCCCGAGAATATTTAACCCATTACCTGATTTAATAAAAAAAGAAATTGATATTTATATAATAACACAAGAGGGACAGCGTTATGTGATTGAATTAAAGATGCCAAAAGATGATTGTGGTACGCCAAATGAAATGTACCGTGCAATTCAAGATGTAAAATTTCTTGAGCAGTTGAGACAAAATCATTTAGATGGTTGTTATGCTATTTTGTTAACGGAGCGCCAAGCTTTTTGGCAAGCACCACAAGCTAATGCAGGTGTCTATCAATTATTTAATGGACAACATGTAAATATCCAAACTATTGAAGTAACACATTTGCCTAATTTTTTACACAAAAAAGGTGGTATCCAACTTAATAATCAATATCAAGGAATTTGGAATAACTATGTGGATGTTCATAATACAACATGGAAATATTATGTGCTTGAAATCTGAAATGAAGCCAAGGCTAACAACTTATAGCTTGTAAGCAATATTGCCTACAAGCAAATCGTTAGCAGCAAAAATATTACGATAATGAAACAATCAAATTACCTGACGACATAGAGGCAAATATTTTGCTTCGGAACAACTCTCCGTTGGATGAATTCTTAGGACTTTCACCGACATAAATCCACCATTTAGTTTACGCCATTTTTGGCGATAAATCCCCTAAAAAATCAAATAAGAGTGTAAAGTAATTGTTAGATAGAATTCATTAAATTTAATGTGATTAGAATACCTTACAGTTAGTTCTTGAATTCCGCGTTGTTTAAGTAAAAGAAATAAACTTTCAAAAAATATCAATTGTAATTTAATATTGTTTGCTTTATATTTCGAAAAATATTTATGGAAATAGAAAAATTATTTAACCCTAAAAGAACAATTTTTTTAGGAATGGACGAACAGGGCAGAATTCAAGCTCGGGGAATATTTTTTGGCGAATTAACACAGGAAGAATATCCTAGTATTAGAAGTTGTGTGCTTTATGAAAATAATATTTAGTGGTTTAACGCGTGATGTTGAAAGAGAGTTTGGAACTATCGAAAACAAAGATTGCTATGCGCTGTTTTATAATAAAGCGATTTATAGATTTATCTATAATGTATTATCAAAAAATGATTTTGATAGGATGCTTTCTGATTTTAAGTTATTGAAGTTTGAAAATTGTGACTTTGAAGAAACAGACGGAGGCGAGAATAAGTCAATTAGGTTTTATCGAGATGAAAAAGAAATAGAACCAGTTGGATATTTTGAAGGTGATGGAGAGCATGAAACAATTTCTATTGATTATGAATATGATTGGTTGCATAGTGTATCATTAGAAGCCAAAAATGAAGTCATTAGTGTTAATTGTAGCAGTTATGATGATTTTATAAATATGACAGAAGGAAAAGAGATTTTGAAAGTTTTATCAGAAGTAAAATGATTAAGACAAAATTAAAGTAATATCATGCCAATTAAATGTAAAATAAGAGGATTTTTAAAATGAGTTTATGTTCTATTTAAAATGTTATAGACAAAATACAAGTTCTTTACACACGATTATTTGTAAAAAATCAATAGATAATTGGACTTACATAGTTGCAGTTGGCTATGGTGGCGGAGGTGCTTTTGAAGAGTTTTGCGGTAAATTTAGAGCTAGTGAAAAGCATAAAGTTGAAGGTTTTTATTCCATGATTTACAATCCTGATGAATGGGAATATTTAGTTTCAAATTCAAAGGCCGGGAATGAATATTCAGATATTGATTTGGAAGACAAAGCAATAATTGATGAAATGAATGCCGATATTTGGGAAAATTATGTTTTTTGGGATGATAACCAAAATGATTATCAAATCAACAAAAAACATTCCGCCAGACTTAAAACAATGGGCTATTTTACCTCTCTAGATTGGGATAATTTATTTTTAGACTTTATTTCAAGGGATTGTTGGGGGCTAAGTTTGACATTTTAGCAGGGTAATTATTTTTTAAATTGGAGGCATTTAATCTTGAGTAACCTTTTATACCAAAATGGGATTTTCTTTAAGAAATTTCAAATTTTATCCTTTGGTGATAGCGATTGGTTGGATAGAATTGAAAAGCAAAAATATCTTCAAGAATATTCCAATAATTTCCCTCAAATCAACTATCAATTGAATGAAAGTGACAATTCCTTAATCCAACAAATCCCCAAGGTTAGAAAATTCAATTTCGGAAAAGAAAGGGTAAATTTTAAAATTAGATTTTTCGATGAATTTTGTTTGGCAGTAAATTATATGCACGAACTAAATCACGTACATGGTGATATTCTTATGAAAAATTTAATTTTCAATGGTAAAGAACTGGTTTTAATTGATTTTGAACCTTCTCTTAAAATTATTAATGAATCTCAAGATGAACTAACAAAAATAACATATCCATGGATTGAAATATCTGATGCAAGCATGGGTGTTGTTACGACTAAAACGGATAATCTATGCTTAAAAGCCTTGGAATTATTTATTTTCGATAAAAATCAATATTATGTATTTAGGGAGAATCAAATTAATAGTTTAAAAAATTTAATTGTCAATTTTAATGATACTTGAATAAAATCATTTGAATAGAATTATTAATGATTTGAGAATTTTTTGAAATAGAATTTAAATAAATTTATTAAATTGCACATTATTAAACTATGAAATACATCTATATAACCTCTGATTTAATGCCTACGTATGACATTCAAGAAGAATTGTCTGCAAAAAACGAAAATGAACTTACTGATTTTGTTACAAATTTAGTGGGCAATATGTTACATGAATTTGCTGTAACTATTAGAACTAATTTGGATTCAGATTGCTCTGTGTATTGGTTGCTTACCAATGAATCTGAATCAGTTGAAAGATTTAATCTGCCAAATGCTGAAGATGTTGAACCTGAAACATACTTTGAAATTGCCAAAAAAGTTCTTTCTAATATCAAAATTGAAATGTCATTTTTCGATGATGCAAAGTATATGAAAATTGCATTCACAAGTGAATCTAATGATATTTGGGATTATAGTTTACTTGAAGTAAGTTCATCTTTGTGCGATTACGTAAACCCGAGTTTTTATGTTTTTGGTTTTCACCCAGAATTTGAAGATACAATTGTAACGCAAGGATATTCAGAAGGAGAGTTTGACACCGGAATCTTAAATGACTTTGATGTAGATTCTTATGGTGGAGAAGATATTTTAAGAATGTTAACTGGAGTAAGCAGTGTAATGTTTAATGATTCTTTTTATCAATAAATTTATAGTTAAATATAGTATTTAAGAAAATAAATTTTCAATCACTGTGAGTTTGAAAATTCTCATCAAAGTATTTAAATTTAATTGTTTACATCCAATAAATAAATAAAATGAAATTTGGGTAATATCAATCGTAATTAACCATGTAACACTAAAAATGCTGAATTATATAACCATAAAGCCAGAATTGATGGAGCGACAAATTGTTGAAACTGATCAATATTGGTGGTCCAGGAAATTAGATGGACATTTTATTCGAATTCAAAAACAAGGAGATAAATGGAAATTTAATAATAAATCGGGGAGAACAGTTGAACTTTCACATATCAAAATTTCAACTGCCCAATTTGAAGGTGAATTGTTAGGGGAGCTTGTTGTAGGCGACGGGAAATCCTGCACCAATGCGGACATCGCATCGGCCATTGCATCTGCCTCAACCGATTTGAGAATTTTTCTTTTTGCAGCAAAAGATCAAAGTGGGGTTTTGCCAATTTCTAAATTTGTCGAACTCTCTATCGAAGGTGATAACATTCAAAAAGTGGAATGGAATAAAGTCACTAGTCGATCAGAAATCAGACAGGCATTTGATGGCGTGGTTACAGACAAAGGGGAAGGTGTTGTGGTTGTTACGGAGACGGGGTTTGTCTATAAACTTAAGCCCGTTCAAACCGTTGATTTGGTGGTAGTAGGTTACTCTATGAATGTTGGCGAAAATGCAGGAACCTTAAGAGACTTGCTGCTTGGGGTAATGGATGATGAAAATAACATCACATTGGTTGCCAGAACATCTTCTGGAATAAATAGCACCAATGGTGGGGATTTGTTGAAGGTGATTTCAACCTCACATGTTAAATCAAATTACACAGAGGTCTCTTCTGCAAAAACAGCCTTTGTATTTATTGAGCCAAAATTAATTGCCCAATGTACTTGCTTGGATATACAAGGTGAAAATGCCTCAGGTACCATTTTGAAGCCGATCTTGACTTATTCAGCGCAAGATGGATATTTGTATTCTAAGGATGGAGAATCTGTTGCAATATCTTCATTGGTGTTTCAAAATTTGCGTACAGATAAAATGCCAAGTGCAGAACATGCGGGATGGAATCAACTAAAACCCTTTTTGGGCTCGGCAGACGATGCTGCAGAAATTCACGAAAAATTGCCGTCAACGATTGAAATCAAAGAAGTGTTTTCAAAAGATTCAAAAAATGGACTGGCCGTAAGGAAATTGATTTTGTTAAAAACCAACAAGGAAAGTTCAGGAAAATTTATCAGTTATATAAATTTCTATACAGACTATAGCCCTGGTCGCAAATCACCGATTGAAACAGATATTTATCTGCACCATAGCTTAGAAGAAGCGAAAATCAAGTTCTTAGCATTGAAAGAAGAAAATATAAAAAAAGGTTGGGAGAAAGTAAATTAATATGGCTCGTCTAGTAAAATTTAACATAGGAACAGAATCATATGATGCGGCAATCAATAAATTGGACCGCGACAAAGTATATGGTTGGATAGAAACTGTAGTAACAGATTCCGCAGGTAATATTTGTCTAACAGCATCACTCTTGAACGATGGTAGGACAATGGTAGGCAGCGGTGGAATTGCCCAAAAAAC
>CANKVM010000050.1 GCA_947487175.1 Flavobacteriales bacterium
ATAGCAAAGTTCGTTGAATTATATAAAATGGCTCATTGATAGGGCCAAATTTTTTATAGAATTGCGCTACTGAAGGAATTGATGATCCCTCAAAATCAATTTCATGGTTCGGAAATTCTTTCGCAACATGGTTGATAATGCCATGCATGATTCCGATTTCTTTGCCGGCTTCTGTTGGGCCAGCGCATACGTAGTGAATCCTTTTCGGTGAAATTAGAAAGATAGCCCCTCCAAGATTGGTGCCATCATTTGATTTAGCCAAAATTGGATAAATCAGGTCTTGTTTTTCCAAATTCAAACAAGCGGCTTCAAACCCTTCGTAATCGTTAAACCAAACCATTGAATTTAAACTCGCCCAAGCGTCGTCGTAAATTTTGAGGATGTCAACTATTTTGTAAGGCTTTTTATAATAAACCTCAGCTTCTTCGGTGCGTTTGATGTTTTTCAGTGCATCTTTATTGAAGCAATCCTCAGGTAAATGTGGGCATTTTAAAATGAAATTGGTTTTCTCCTTGGCGTTTTTGGGTTGACCAAAGAAAGGATGAATTTGTAAGTGTATTTTCAGGAATTTCTTTGGAATAGCCCTTAAAAAATCTTCGCTAGTTAAAATCCCGGGATTTCCGAAAAGTCCGAGTTGTTGACAAAAACTAGGTTGAAAAACATAATGAATACCGTATTTCTTTCTCCATGGTAGTGGGAAAACAGCTTCGTAATCATTCAATATCAAAGCACCCCATTGTCCATAAAGTTCAGAATCGTTTTCGTTTTCAAATTCAATATTTGAATAGTCTGTGATGGGATCGCAAACTCCGTCGAGATAACCCGACAATGCATAGCTCAGTGAATGTGTGCTTGACAAAATACATTGATCCCATTTTTTGGTGTCAATTTGCCAGCGTTCTAAATAGGTGATGCCCATGATATAATTGTGTTTTTCCATCCTTGCCAACCGTCGGTTTCTGATACTGATTCGTTGTGAAAAATGAAACAAAAAATTCCTTTATATTGTTTAATAGATTGTTTAAATAATTTCCCTAATTGATTGGCTTGTAATGAATTTATTTTTAAATAGTTTTTGAAACTTACATCCATAATAACAAAAGGATTGATGATTAAATTTGTTTTTTCGTTGGTAGAAATGTCAAACCAAAAGTAGGGTAAACAGGTTCCGGTTCTATAGCCAATGTTGTCATTAAATCCCATACTCCAATCATTTTCAATGTTCATTTTTTCTAAAATTTGATAGGTTTTTGGAAGGGTTAAATGGATATAATGTTGTCGGCTATGAACAATTTCTTGCTTCGAAATTTGCATCAACCAATTTTTTTCTTCAGCGTAAATTTCAATTTCTTTGCTTAGTTGGTAAGAAGGATGAATGCCAATATCGGAGTATTTTACACTTTGGATAATTTCTTCTTGAAATTCGACGTTGCTTCTTTTTGCCTGTTTATTTAATTTGCTTTGTTTGTTGTTGCAAAGCCAAAAGATTTTCGAATTCGGATTTTGTGATAAAATTGTTTGAACAGTTTCACTTGGGGTAAATGAATCTGTTTTTGAAAAAAGGGACAAAAATCTCGATAAAATTGTTTTTGGGTTTTTTAAAGCACCGCCTAAAACTTTATAAATTGGTTTTCCCTTAAATCTAAAACATTGATCAATGTCGGCAGTTGGAATAATTTGAAATTCTCTTTTTTCATTCAATTCAAGTTTTAAAAAATCCTTGAGTCTTTCAATTGCAATTTCCACCATTGGCAAAAGATGCATTTGGGTTTTCACAAATGAGAGTTTGTTTGATTTGATTCTTTTGTACTTGTCCAAGTTTTCCGAATCTTTTGAAAGGATGATTTCTTCAATGTTCGACAATAAAACAAAAACATGCGAAAATACATCAAATCCCAGTTCAGATTTCATTGGAAAATATACCGGCCGAAGTGAATAATGTTCGTGTAATTTGAAATTTTCATTTTGCAAATTCAGCAAATTGAGCATTTTAATGAAAGTTGAATCCATGATTTCAACTTTTTTCATAGGAATCCAATCTATTTTTGAAAATAAATTTACATCATTTATTTCATTTAAATTTCTGTTTAGAAATTCTGAATTTGGAATCCACAAACCTTCTAATTCTGAGTCATTTAGCGGTGTATACTTTATTTTTAAAGTGTTTGTGGCAGATTGATAGTGTTCTTGATTGTTGGTGATTTCAAATTTCACGTGAAAATGCTTGGAAAATATTTCTTCCAAAACATATTGAAGTGCATGTGAAACTTTGTGAGTGAATACCAAAATCATAAAAAAGGTTTTATTTTTGTGCAAAATAATGAAAGTTGCATTAATCACGGGTATCACAGGTCAAGATGGAGCATATTTGGCCGAATTTTTATTAAAAAAGGGCTATATGGTGCATGGAATCAAGCGTCGTAGCTCACTTTTTAATACGGAACGTATTGAACATATTTATCAAGATCCGCATATTGACGGTGCCAGAATGAAACTTCATTACGGTGATTTGACAGATAGCACCAACTTAATTCGTATCATTCAAGAGGTTCAACCCGATGAAATTTACAATTTGGGTGCAATGAGTCATGTTCATGTGAGTTTTGAAACTCCAGAATACACTGCAAACTGCGATGCAATGGGTACTTTGCGTTTGTTAGAAGCAATTCGTATTTTGGGTTTAACCAAGAAAACCAGAATTTACCAGGCTTCAACATCTGAACTTTATGGTTTGGTGCAAGAAGTCCCTCAAAAAGAAACAACCCCATTTTATCCGCGTTCGCCATATGCTGTAGCAAAAATGTATGGATTTTGGATAACTGTAAATTATAGAGAAGCTTACGATATGTTTGCTTGTTCAGGCATTTTGTTCAACCACGAAAGTCCAATTCGTGGTGAAACTTTTGTAACGAGAAAAATTACCCGTGCTGCTGCTAGAATTGCATTGGGATTACAAGATAAATTACATTTGGGAAATTTGAATTCTAAACGTGATTGGGGACATGCCAAAGACTACATCGAGGCAATGTGGTTAATTTTACAACAAGAAAAAGCGGAAGATTTTGTTATTGCAACTGGAACTACCACCGAAATTCGTGAATTTGTGCGAATGGCGTTTGGTTATTTGGGTGTGAAATTAAAATTTGAAGGTGAAGGTGTTGATGAAATTGGTTCAGTAGAATCTGTTGATCATGAATTGTTTGAAAAAATGGTTGGTGCATCGTGTAAATTAAGCATTGGTGAAGAGCTCATTTTTGTTGATCCTAAATATTTCCGTCCAACAGAGGTTGACTTATTGATTGGAGATGCAACCAAAGCAAGAACAAAGTTGGGTTGGATACCAAAATATGATTTGCCAGCGTTGGTAGATGATATGATGCAATCTGATATTCGTTTGATGCAAAAAGAGAATTATTTGCGTGATGGCGGTTTTGAAGCCAAAAATTATTTCGAATAAGCATGGAGAAATCCGCCAAAATATACGTTGCCGGCCATAGGGGAATGGTGGGAAGTGCCATTGTTAGAGAACTGAATAAACTTGGTTTTAATAACATCGTAACGAGAACTTCTGCTGAATTAGACCTGAGAAATCAATCTGCCGTTGAATCTTTTTACAAAGAGGAAAAGCCAGAATATGTATTTATTAGTGCAGCAAAAGTTGGTGGAATTTTAGCCAACAATACGTACCGTGCGGAATTTTTGTACGATAACCTGAGCATTCAAAATAATTTAATCCATTTTGCGCATGTTTATGGGGTTAAAAAGCTTTTGTTCTTAGGATCGAGTTGTATTTATCCAAAATTGGCTCCACAGCCCTTAAAAGAGGATTATTTGCTATCTGGATTATTGGAGCCTACTAACGAACCTTATGCAATTGCGAAAATTACGGGAATCAAAATGTGTGAAGCATATTGGGATCAGTATGGGAGCAAATTCATATCGGCTATGCCAACAAATATGTATGGTCCAAATGACAATTACCATCCAGATAATTCTCATGTATTGCCTGCATTGATTCGTAAGTTTCACGAAGCCAAAACGAATGGAAGTGATTCTGTTACGGTTTGGGGTGATGGCTCACCGTTTAGGGAGTTTTTATATGCCGATGATTTGGCAAATGCCTTGGTTTATTTGATGTTGAATTACAATGAAAAGGAATTTGTGAATGTTGGATATGGCAATGAAATTACAATCAAAGATTTGGCTTTGTTAATTAAGAAAATTATTGGTTTTGAGGGACATTTGGAGTTTGACACTTCTAAGCCCAATGGCACACCAAGAAAGTTGATGGATTCTTCTCGGTTGTTTGCTACCGGCTGGAAGCCGAAAACTGCTTTAGAAGAGGGTATTGCTTTGGCTTATCAGGACTTTTTAAGTAGAAAATTATAATTTTTGTAAAAGATTTTAGATATATTACTTGCACAATTTGCAAAAAAAAGACGCCCTAGGGCGTCTTTTTTAATAAATACACTTAATAGATTAACGTAAAACGTCGCGAGAAATTACTACTCGCTGCACTTCACTAGTACCTTCATAGATTTGAGTGATTTTTGCATCTCTCATTAATCTTTCTACATGATACTCTTTCACATATCCATATCCACCATGAATTTGAACTGCTTCTACAGTAGTTTTCATAGCAACTTCAGAAGCAAATAATTTTGCCATTGAACTTGCTCTATCATAATTTAAATGTTGATCTTTTAACCAAGCAGATTTCAAACACAATAAACGTGCTGCTTCAATTTCAGTAGCCATATCTGCCAATTTGAATGCGATTGCTTGGTGGTGCATGATTTCTTTTCCAAACGCTTTGCGTTCTTTCGAATATTTCAATGAAAGCTCGTAAGCGCCACTTGCAATACCTAAAGCTTGAGCTGCAATACCAATACGGCCACCGCTCAATACTTTCATAGCGAAAGTAAAACCAAAACCATCTTCACCAATTCTATTTTCTTTTGGAACTTTTACATCTTGGAACATGATACTGTGTGTATCACTTCCGCGAATTCCCAATTTGTCTTCTTTTTTACCTACAACTACACCTTCCCAAGATTTTTCAACGATAAAAGCGTTGATACCTTTGTGTTTTTTCTCGATATCGGTTTGTGCAATTACCAAATAGTAAGATGCACTATTTCCGTTTGTAATCCAGTTTTTGGTACCGTTCAATATGTAGTGATCACCCATATCAATTGCAGTAGTTCTTTGGCTTGTAGCATCTGAACCCGCTTCTGGTTCACTTAATAAAAATGCACCAATTGCTTGTCCTGTAGCCAAAGGCACCAGGTATGTTTGTTTTTGAGCTTCGTTTCCGTACTCTTCAATTCCCCAACAAACCAAGCTATTGTTTACGCTCATACATACTGAAGCAGATGCGTCAATTTTAGAAATTTCTTCCATTGCCAAAACATAACTAATGGCATCCATTCCGCCACCACCGTATTGAGGACTTACCATCATTCCCATGAAGCCAAGTTCACCCATTTTTTTGATTTGTTCGGCAGGAAATTCTTGTTTGGTATCCCTTTCAATAACTCCTGGTAATAGCTCAGTTTGAGCAAAATCTCTTGCAGCTTGTTGTACTGCCAAATGTTCTTCAGATAGTTCGAAATGCATAATTTTTGTTACCGCAAAAATAAGTCTAAAACTTTGATATTACTAACAAATTGAAAATCGCAGTAAGTGTCAAAAAGACACCAACAATTCCACAATTTGATTGTTATCTTTGTGAAATAATTATGGCAACAATTACATTTAAGTTTGAAGAAAAAGGCAAGCAACCTGAAACGCATGAGATATTTCAAGGTGAGTCAATATTAGACGTAGCATTAGACAACAACATTCCGTTAAATCACAATTGTGGCGGAGTTTGTGGATGTAGTACTTGTCATGTATACGTAGAAACCGGTGAAGAATTATTTCCGGAAATGAGCGATAGAGAAGAAGAATACGTAGACAGAGCACGCGACCCTAAATATAACAGCCGCTTGGCTTGTCAGTGTAAACTAGCTGAGGAAGGTGATTTGATTGTTGTAATACCTGATCAATCTGGAATAATTGGACACTAAACCAATTCATACAATAAACTCTAAACTCTAAACCCTAAACCCCAAACATTGATTATGGAATTACCTATACACTGGAACGATTATGAAGATATTGCCATGAAATTGCACGAACGATTTGGCGATGAATTTGGCGAAAAGCAAATTTATAGAATTCGTTTTACTGAATTGTTGGAATGGATTTTGGAAATCCCCGAATTTGTTGGAAAAAGAGAGGAAAGCAACGAAGGACATTTAGAAATGATTCAATCTCAATGGGTTTATGAATGGCGTGACAATCAGAATTAATGTATAAGATTTGTCAAAAAACAATCATTTTTACATAAAAAAACACAATTTTTTCAAACTATCATAAATGGGTTGTTAATTGCAACTTGAGAATTTATGCGCAAATTATTACTTATTACTTTTTCGTTTTTTGTTTCAATTATTGCTTTTTCGCAAATAAATGAAACTGAACCTTGCGGTCAACGGGAGTTGATTGACCAGTTAGAAAAGCAATATCCGGGGTTTAAAAAACAAATGGATGTTGATTATTTAAAAACTGTTCATCCTAAAGTTACAATTGAATCGCGTAAAAAGAAAATTACCGATACCATTTATTATTACGATACCATCTATACTATTCCTGTTGTGTTTCACGTTTTATACAGTGTTCCTTCAGAAAACATAAACGATAGCTTATTGCTAAATCAAATAGAAGTATTAAACCGAGATTTTCGCAGAAATAATGCCGATTCAGTAAATACCCGGGCTGTTTTTAAATCCAGAGCAGGTGATATAAGAATTCAATTTGAATTGGCTAAAATTGATCCAAATGGAAAAGCAACCAATGGAATTATAAGAAAGCCAACTTCGGTTACATCTTGGGGAAGTAACGGTGTTAATAACAATATGAAGTATTCTAGTGCGGGTGGCAACGACAATTGGAATCCGTTGAAATATATGAATATTTGGGTTTGTGATTTGACGTTTAAAAATAACGACGGTCTGTTAGGGTTCGCTTATCCTCCTTATGGTCATCCAAGTTGGGGTGGCACATCGTGGGTTGGTGGTCCAGACCAAGGTGTTGTTTTGCATTATAAAGTTGTAGGTAGAAACAATCCTTTGGCAAGCACACCATTATTGGCTGCTGCAAATAATGGTAGGGTTGCCGTTCACGAAGTTGGTCATTTTTTAGGCCTTCGCCATACTTGGGCTGATGATCAATATCAATTTAATAAATGTAGTTTAGATGATTTTATTGATGACACTCCATTACAAGGAGTAGGTTCAAATTTTGATTGTAATAAAAATTTGAATACTTGCATTGAGCCAACAAATGACATGCCTGATATGGTTGAAAATTATATGGATTACAGCACTCATCAATGTCAGAATTTATTTACCAAACATCAAGCAATTACAATGAGAAATGCCCTTACCGATTTCAGAAAAGATTTACCAATTAAAACAGAAATTATAGTTAAGGCCCGCATTTACGATACAATCGTTTACAACGAAGTTCTTATTTATCCTGTAGCGGCTCAAAGCAAATTGGTTATTGAATTGCGAAACCAAGATTTACTCGATAATTTGAGCGTTGAAATTTATAACATGATTGGTCAACCTGTACTGGCAAATCAAACCATTGTTAAGAATTTCACAGAACTATCAACCATGAAATTTCCTCCGGCAACTTATATTGTTATCCTGAGAAATCCAGAAGGCAAAGTTGTTCGGAATAAGAAAATTGTGATTGACAGGGTAGATTAACCAATTCTCTCAATTGCAATTTCTAATCGACACATTAAGTCTTTCAACTGAATTTCAAAGTGTAAATATTCTTCTTTGGTAATTTCACTTCTGTGAAATGCTTGAATGATATACGCCATTAATCGGTTACATTTTACAAATGCTTTTAAAACGTCTTGCGAAAGATCGTGACTGCTCTCACTCTTTGTTTGATGCAAATGTGAATTCACTTCAATTGCTGTTTTCAAAATGTTTGCACCTAAATTATAATTCGAATGGATGTCGGTTTTATTTTGATTCAACGCCATGAGGCTAATGTTTAAAGCTATATTGTTTAGCTCTGGAATATTTGATAAGTTCATGTTACAACTTTAGTAAAATGTTTTTACGCTAGTCGTTTATTAAACGATTATAATCGTTTTTAAACGTTAATGGTTAAAAATAACTATCTTTGCACAAAATTACGTTCTGATGATTTCAAGAAGATTAGTGAGAATAAAAACGTTACAAACGTTGTATTCGTGGAAGCAAAGCAATATTGACGATGAATATCAATTTATTGAAAATTTAAAGGTAAGTATTTACCAAAGTCACGCATTTTATTTATTTCTTCTAGATTTTCCGTATCAACTTCAACAATTTTTAAATCAAAAACTGGAACTTGAACGTACTTTGTATTTCCCAGATGCAAAGAAAATTCAACTTTACAGCATTCTGAATAACACCCCTTTAATCCAAAAAATTCATCAAGAAGTTTTACTAACCGAAGAAAATATAAAATTTTCTTGGGATGAAATGGAGATTCATTTTGAAACTTGGTTTCAAAATATGTTAACATGGGATTTTGTTAATGATTATTCAATTTTTGAAGAGCCTGATTTTCAGTTACAAAAGGAATTTTTAGATAATCTATTCTTTTCATTTATTGATTCACATGAGCATTTTAATGAGATTTTAGAGGATATTAATCACACTTGGCCTGATGATGCTTCAATAACGTTGCGTGAGTTAAACAAAACGATTATGGTTTCAAAGCAAACATCAGATTTGGCTATTTCTAAATCAATACCGTTAAACGATGAAGATTTGATTTTTGGATTGAATATGTTGAAATATACCATCCGCAATTCTGAAAAATTCGAAGAAATGGTATCTGAAGTTACCGACAATTGGGATCCTTCAAGAATTGCAGTTATTGATTTGTTGATTATAAAATTGACGCTTTCAGAATTTCTTTATTTCTCAGAAATCCCCGTGAAAGTTACAATAAACGAGTACTTAGAAATAACTAAAAATTACAGCACTCCAAATAGTTCTAAGTTTATAAATGGTATTTTAGATAAATTACGCATACAATTAGAAAAAACTGGCCAGATTCAAAAAACTGGTAGAGGATTGAGAGAAAAATAAATACATTTGTAACATGACAATGACAAAGTTTTATTTTATTCTTGTGATTGCAGCCTCTGTTATGGCTTGTAGTCCAGCGACTCAAGAAATGGATGCTGAAGATATTGAAAACAGCAATCGTGAAAACAAACCCCAGGGTCCTAAAGGCGAAGCCAAATTTAAAGACACTGTAATCAATTTTGGTAAAATTACGGATGGTGAAGTTGTTGAACATACTTATACTTTCACCAATGTAGGGAAATCGCCAATTTCAATTGCAAAAGTTGAAGCATCATGCGGTTGTACTACTCCTGAATACTCCAAAGAAATAATTCAACCAGGTGGCACGGGTAAAATAAAAGCCACATTTAATAGTTCTGGAAAAGGTGGACCAGAAAATCCGTTGGTTGAGAAGAGTATTTCGGTTTACTTTGATGATTGTATCAATGATCTTGTAGTATTGAAATTTGTTGCCAATATTTATGCTGCACCAACTGATGAGGCACAACCAGATAACAATCATAGTCACTAATATATGCAAACAACTAATATAATTTTACAAGCAGCTGCCGCACCAGGTGGCATGAACCCAGTGGTTTTGATTTTAATCATGGGTGTGATGTTCTTTTTCATGGTTTGGCCTCAAATGCGTCGTCAAAAGAAAGCAAAATCTTTTATTGAATCCTTGAAAAAGGGCGATAGCATTGTTACAACCGGAGGTGTTTATGGTAAAATTTCTGTAGAAACAGAAAAACATTATATCATTGACATTGAAGAAGGCAAAATGAAAATTGACAAAACTGGAGTGAGCATGGAGATGACCCAAGCTGCTTATCCAGTTGCAAAAGATTAATCATTTTTATGCTTAAAGTGGGTATTACTGGTGGAATAGGCAGTGGCAAATCAACTATTTGTCAAGTCTTTTCCGAACTGGGAATACCCATTTATAACGCAGACTTCGAAGCGAAGCAATTGTATTTTACAGATTTTGATTTAAAATCTGAACTCATTGAAAATTTTGGCGAATCTATATATTTGTCAGATAACGAATTGAACAAACCGGTTTTGAGGGAAATCATTGCCCAAGAAAAAACCAGAAATGTTTTAAATTCAATCATACATCCCAAAGTGTTTAAACAATTTGAAAATTGGGTAAAAGCCCAAAATTCACCTTATGTTTTAAAAGAGGCAGCCATCTTGTTTGAAAGTGGTGCCGACAAAACCGTGGATATTGTGATTGGTGTTTTGGCAGATGAATTAACACGGATAAGACGTGTGGCTCACCGCGATAATTTGCCAATTGAAACCATAAAAAAAATTATTGAGTCTCAAATCCCTCAAGAAGAATTGAGAAAAAAATGCAATTACATCATCCATAACAACGGTGAAGAGTCAATACCTGACCAAGTGATGAAAATACATCAAGATTTACTGAATCAAAGCGCTCATTTCTAAAGCTAATTTTTTAGCTTCAATGCCTGCTTTTTCTGCGTAATCTTCATCATTACTCGCATAAATAATTCCTCGTGAACTATTTACAAGCAAACCGACTTCCTTGTTTGCAGCAGCTTTTGTTATATCACTAAGTGATCCGCCTTGCGCACCAACGCCCGGTACCAAAAGAAAGTGGTCTGGAACCATGGTTCTAATTTCACCTACCAAATTTGCCCTCGTTGCGCCAACAACAAACATCAAATTATCAGGATTTCCCCATTTGCAAACTGTATTGATAACCCTTTCGTAAAGTTTTAATTCACCAGTTTGTTGAAGTTGAAAATCTGCATGTCCTGCGTTACTCGTTAAAGCCAAACAGATTACATATTTGTCTTTGAATTCTAAAAATGGTCTCAAACTATCCTCTCCCATATAAGGAGCCACAGTTATAGCGTCAAAATTCATGGTTTCAAAGAAAGCTTTGGCATACATGCTACTTGTGTTGCCAATATCGCCACGTTTTGCATCTGCAATGTTGAAAGTATTCTGAGGCAAATAGCTCAGTGTTTCTTCCATCCACTGCCAACCTTGGCTTCCATATTGCTCATAAAATGCAGTATTGATTTTATAAGCTACGCTATAGTCTTTGGTTGCTTCAACAATATTCTTGTTGAATTCAAGCAATCCTTTTCCATTTTTTTCGAGGGATATTGGGAGCTTTCCTATTTCAGAATCTAAGCCTGTACATAAGTAGCTTCTCTTCTGAAAAATTTGTTCTATGATTTCTGATTTTTTCACTTTCACTGCAAATAACGGAAATCATTTTTGTATTGGTTACATTTGTATTATGCGGAAATGCTTCTTTTGGTTATTTTTTATATTTTTCTCGTTCAATTTGAGGGCACAATATGTTCAAATTGGTACAGGAAGTTACCTTGGAAATTTTGCTGGACCCATACGTACATCGGCGGTAAATCGATATTTTTACAGCCGATTTGCCTACATATTTCCTAAATCTGAATTGGGTAATTTAAGGCATGGCGATACAATTGAATCTTTGGAGTTTTTTAGAACAGATGGACCCGCATTTGATACTTCTAGCAACTTAAAAATGTGGATTATAACCACTTCTCGGTCTGATTTTGGTAAAAATAAAGTCTCTTTTTTGTCAGAAATTGCAAATGCCCAACAAATTTATAATCAAAATCCAAAGAAGCACATCGGTACAGTTGAGGCGTTTTACAAATTGCCATTTTCTAAAAAATTCCGTTATGACAGCACCAACGGTGAAAATTTGGTATTGATGGTTGAATTTAATCAAAAGGATACTTTAAAAGGAGCATATAATTTTTATTTTGAAAGTAGTTCAACTATTTCGGGTTATGCGCCAGACCAAGTAAAATTTACATCTGGTGCAACCTTGGTCGACAGTTTGAATTTTAGCACAGAATACCATCCCTCAATAATTTTTAATTATCCAAGAATTGCAAAAGATTGTGAGGTGAAAGGAGTCTATACTTTGGGAAAAATTCCATTGCCATTGGGAAATCCCGACAGTGTAAAGGTGTTACTCAAAAATGTAGGTAAAAATGATGTCAAAGCATTTAAATGTTACACATATTCTCTTGGGAATAACAAACAAAAAGATAGCTTTACCATTGATTTACCTAGGGGAGAACAAAGATTTTTTAATGTTCCTTCTTTAAATCCGATCAAAAAAGGAACCGATACAATTTATGTTTCATGTGTTGATCAAAACACATCAAATAATTTGGGGTCTTCTATTCGATTGGGTAACGAAAATACCTACAGCTACAGAGATATTACCCAAAGTCCTGCCCCAGGCGGAATTGGTTTTAGTGGAGCACAAGGAGATTTTGTTGCAAGATTTCAAAGCAATACGTCAAAAGCGATCAATCAGGTTTCAGTTATGTTTTCTAGCAAAGGTTTGTTGTTTAAAATTGGAATTTGGAGTTACGACAGCATCAAAGCCCGTCCCGGAAACTTGATTTACCAAAGTGACACGTTGAAAACTGTGAGTGGAACTTATATTTTAGATTTAAAGAATCCAGTGAAAGTAAAAGGTTCATTTTTTGTAGGCGTCAGACAAATTGATAAAAACAATATTGGTTTTGGATTTCAATATGAAGATCCAATTAGACCCCAAACTTTCTTTTATGCTGAGCCTTTGGGCGACACGAACTGGGTAGATTTCAATCCGGGAGCGCCCTATAAATTTATTATTGAACCAAGGTTACAAGCAGATTACGACATTTCGGCGATTTCGGCCGATTATCCCAAGGATTCGTTCAACCGTTATGTTGCAGACACTATGGCGCCAATCGGAACTATTGGCAACATTGGATCTTATAAGCCAAAAGATAGCGTTGATATTATTTGTGAAATTTGGGGTCCAAATTCTAGACTTTATCGAAAGATTATCAGAGATACCATTTCTCCAAATATCAAACGAAAATATACGTTCCCTAAAACCTTTTTTCCTACTGAACTTGGAGAACACAGGTTGTTGATTATTACTAAGCTTGTGAATGACCAAATAAAGGACAATGATACCGCCATTCGGAAATTTTATGTGGGGTTAAAACAAGATGTAATGGTAGAAACCATGTATGAACCTTTAGCTATTTTTACAACCTATGAATATCTAAAAGATACATTGCAACCTTTGGCAACGATCATGAATATGGGATATGACAATACGCCCACATTTAATACCAGATGCATTATTTTGAAAGGTAAAAAGGTAATTTATAATAAAATTAACACGGTTACATTGCCGAAGTTTCAGTCAAAAATAATGTATTGGCCAACTTATAAATGTACCGATACAGGCAAATTGGAATTGTTAATTATTACTGAAATGGCAACCGATAAGTATCGATATAATGATACTCAGCGTAGGTGGTTAATTGTATACAAGAAAACGGACTTTGGTTTAGATTCATTGAAATCGCCATTGGCAAACGGTTACTATGACCAAGGTGTTTCTATTCCAATTAAATTTCAGGCATATAACCAAGGTATTTTATCCTTGTTTAAAGTCCCAGTTATTATTACTGTATTCGACCCTGCCAATAAGGTGGTTTATTTTGACAGTGTGAAAACCGACATCGATGGCTATGCCGTTTTGCCTATTTCAATGCCAAAGTCCCTCAAATGCGTTAAAAAGGGTGTTTATAAAGTTGTTATAACTTGTAGGGGTAAGTTTGATATGTACCCTAAAAATGATACATTGATTTCTACTTTTAATATTGGTTTGCCTACTGATTATTTACCGACCAAAATTTTGGTTGTTGATACCATGAGTATTGGCGCTGGTGGTTATACAATTGCTACAACTGTAAAGAACAATGGATTTATCAAATCATTTAATAATTGTCCTGTAATTTGTGAAATTGAATATGCCGGAAAGCAAGTGTATTATGCAATTTCAAATGTAAATTTAGATACGGCTGCCCAAACCTCTATATCGTTTTTTAAGAAGTTCAACCCAATGTTTGTGGGTCAATATAAGATTAGAATTAGAACGAATTACAATGGCGATATGAACGTGAAGAACGATACCATTGAAAGAACGTTTGTTGCAGACATTGGAAAGGATGTTTTGCCAGTTGAAATAATTGGTTTAAATGCCAAGTATAATTTTGGTCAAACCCTGAGTAAAATTGAAGTTTCGATTAAAAACCAAGGCAGAGATAGTTTGGTTGGAGTGCAGTCAAAATTATTCATTAAAAACGCAAACAAAATAGTTTATACTTCCAATCTTGTAACCGACACGTTTTCGCCCCGACAGGCGAAAGGTCGTTTTGTGAGCGTGGGTTTAAAGTTGAATAAAGTTGGATTGTATGAGGTTTATTTGATAACCTATCACCCATTAGACAACAATGTTATGAATGATACATTAATCAATATTTTTGAAGTTGGAATTGATAAAGATCTGATGTTAGATTATGTTGATTCTCCGCAAGCGAATAAAACATATCAAACCAATCAGGGTATGTTTCCGCGGGTTTTGATTAGGAATATTGGTCAAGATTCGATGAGTTCATCCGGGAATATCATTTATACCATAACAACTAGTTTCCCTGAAAAAGTTTGGTATTCTGATACTGCAAGTGTTGCTTCTATGCTTCCAAAAGATAGCTTTTGGATTGTATTTAAAAAGAGGGCCGAAATTATGGATATTGGTATTCATTATGTAAAAGTTTATCTATCAAGCAAATTAGATTCAATACCTGACAATGATACAATTGACTGCGCCTTCAATGTGGAATTAAATAGTTTGAATGATTTGAAGAATGAAAGCGTAAAAATTTCACCAAATCCTGTCAAAAATAGATTTACAATCGTTTCAACGAATGCAATTTTGAATTTTATTCTTTATGATAATTTGGGAAGGAAAATCGATTGTAAAATTATTGATGGTCAATTAAATAATAGCAATTTGGAATGTGAATTGCCAAAGAATTTAAGTTCTGCCGTTTACTTTTTAAAGGTAATGACAAACAAAGGTTTGTTAAGTTATCCTATTTTTGTAGAATAATGAAAATGCATAAATTTTATTTATTTTTAGCTGGAGTTATTTCGGTTGTTTCTTCTTGTGGTATCATTAAACCTCAGCCACCGATGGATATGAATGCTGTTGTAGAGGTAAAACCTTTGCCAGTGGTTGTGTCGCAAGTAAATATTCCGTTGGAAATTGATTTGATGCCCTTTTTGAAAATGGCGGATGATAAAGTAGACAAAACTTTTTCTGGGCAAGATAAACCTTGTCAAGGATTGAGATATGAGTATAAATTAAATAGATCTCCTTTTATTTTTGAGGGACGTGGAATTGGTCAAATATCAATGGCCTTAGATCTACAATATGGCGCCAAAGGCGAATATTGCCCTTTGTGTATCATGGACCAATGTGCTACTCCACCGGTTGGATTTCAAATTGGTATGGATGAGCCAATGAAAAGAGCCAGAATAGGAATTGAAAGTAAATTTAAAATTTTACCGACCTATAAAATTCAATCTGTTACAACCATTCAAGAAGTGAAACCCATTGACCCGATCAAAGTGATTTTTGGGTTTGATGTAACGAATTTACTGTTAAATAGGGTAAAACCTTATTTTGGTGAGCTTTCTAAAATGGTAGATAAAGAAATTGCCAAAGTAGATTTGAAACCAT
>CANKVM010000051.1 GCA_947487175.1 Flavobacteriales bacterium
AAAATCCATCTTTACAAAGAAGATTTTAACAAATTCGCCGATGCTTTAAATGAAACTATTGGACATGTTAAATCGAATTTACTCCCCGAATATAATTTCGATGAGTACCAACGAGATGACAACCAAGGTAACGAAGATTAATTTGAATTTTGTGAGGAAGAAGGCGGTTACACCGCCTTTTTTTTACTTCGTTTTTATTTCAATTTTGCAATTTTTGCCTTTTAATATTTCTTGGGGCAATTGAGTATAGTTTTTTCTCATTAAAAAACTATCTACTACGTAAATTTCATTTGTTCTATTTAACTCGCCTTTCAAACAAACAATGGATTTGCTTGAATCATTTAGAAAGTAGTTTAAACTATTTTTTCTACTAGTATAAATGTTGTTTTTGGCCAATTGCCTTTCCATGTGATCATAAATTTTTGATGTAGCAATGTCTTTGAAATCTTGGCGATCATTAAAATACAAATAACTAAAGGCTCCGTAATATGGCTGTAAAATTGTTTTTTTAGGGAGTGTATTTCGTTTGTTTAATTCCGAGTATTGTTTGAAAATATTCCTACTTTCTTTCATTTTAATTCCAATACACATAACCAATAAAAGTACCAATGGAAGGAATTTAAATAGACCTGATTTAGTTTGTAAATATTTGGGAATCTGAATAATAAATACTGCCATACCAATAAACAATGCGGGTGCCACAAAACACACATAACGTTCCAAAAACATGGGTATTGAGAATTTATGAGGGAGTGAAATAAAATACATTATTAAAAATGGCAACCAAAACCATAATGCTATAAATTGCTGATTTATATTCTTTAGCTTTATAGATAAATAGGTAAAATAACAAAATCCAATGAAAAACAAGATGCTTGATATTGGGTTATTGCAAAATTGCCAGAGTACAAAATAGATGGAATCGAATTTAGCAGGCTCAACCCAAGTTCCTTGGTTTTCGGTTGCAGAAAAACGTTGGATTAATATTCCTAGATAAGGTGAAAAAAGTAAAATGATTAAAATCCCTCCAATCAATAATTTTTTAATTGGCAATGATTTGAACTTGATTATGGAATAAATGATTTGAACAATAAATATCCAAATAGTAAAAAAATGGGTATACCATCCAAATACGGTGCTCAATATCCACATGGATTGCCAATAATTTGTTGATTTGGTTTGGATGTTTCTTAAAAATGAATATGAATTCATTGTCACCAGCATAATCATCAATGAATATGCACGGGTTTCAATTTGCAATGTGGAAATGAAAAGTGATAGCGTAAATAGCAAACACGCTAACAAGCTACTTTTTTCGTTGTTTTCCGAAACAAGCTTTGTGGTATAGTAAATAAATACGGTGCTTACTATGGAGAAAATTATAGATGGAATTCTTACCACATTTTCATTTATTCCGAAAAGTTTTATCCAATAATGTAATATGGTTTCAAATAATGGGGGATTATTTCCTGTTGATAGTTCTTTAAACAAATCAATTACATTCATTTGAGCATGGTAAATTGAAAATACTTCGTCGTTGCTTAAATCGGTAATTCCACTGATAAACAACTTTGAAACAACACTAAGAATAAGGATAGTGAAAAATATAATTCTGTGTGGTATTCCGAATGTGTGTTGCTTCATGATAAATGCGCAACCTTTTCAAGTTGCAAAACTCTTGCGAATATAAACCACCAACTTTAATTGATATTCATTGTTAAAATCAATTATTTCATTATTTATTTCAATTCAATACAATGGAATGCAAATTATGGCACTTATTTTTGCGATATGATTAAAAAGGTATCTATTTACGGATTGGCGTTTGGGTCGTTAAGTGCATCAATGTTGCTAATTATGTATTTAAATAAATTATATTTAAAACATACTTTGGTAAGTGCACTTCCTGTAATTGGAAATTTGGTGATTTTTGGGGCTGGGGTGTATTTTTTAATTAAGAGTTTGATGAACGAAAAAGCAGAGAAGCCTATTACTTTGGGTAAAGCTTTGTTTGCGAGTTTATTAATGGCACTGCTAACAGCAATGATCAATATTGCTGCATATCAACATATTGTAAAAAATGAAAAGGTAATTTTTGGAGAGTATAAAAATATGCAAATGCAAAGTATTCCAGTAAGAGTGAAAGCCCAATTTCCTGAAATTCCAGTTGCAGAACAACAAAAGAAAATTGCCGAATATCAAAAGAACTTTGAAGATAATCTTTCAGTAGAATCATTTTCGATGGTTGAAATTCAAATGTTTTTCTCTGTTGCTTTGGTTGTTACCTTATTGGTTTATATTGCAAATCAAAAAAAGCAATGAAAAATATATTTGGTAAAATTTGGCTTGTGTGGTATGGAGTATGGTTCGTTGGACTATTCTTGCTTTGTTATCCTTTTTTATATCTTTTACTGCTAAATCAAAAAACCTACAGAATCGCTGATAAATTGCGTAAGCTTTGGGGTAAGGTTTCTAGTTATATGGGATTAATGATTCCTCAAATTCATTACGAACAAAAACTAGATGTCAAAAAGCAATATGTAATTTGTCCAAACCATATGTCCTACATTGATATTGTGACAACAGGGGGATTTTTGCCAACCTTTAATTTTTTTATGGCTAAAATGGAACTGAATAAACTGCCTTTATTCAATATTTGGTTTAAAACAATTGATGTTCCTGTGCAAAGGGAAAGTTTGAGAAGTGCCCATGGCGCTTTTGTAAAGGCTGCAGAAAAACTAGATCAAGGTGCCAGTTTAATTATTTTTCCTGAGGGAAGAATTCCTGATGATGCTCCCAAATTGCATAAATTCAAGCCTGGCGCTTTTAAGTTGGCCGTTGAAAAGAAAATTCCAATTGTTCCTGTTACGTTAATTGACAATATGCATCGTTTAAATGTTGATACTTGGTCTTGTTTTCCGGGTAAAATGAGAATGTTTGTGCATGCGCCGATTGAAACTACACATTTATCGATTGACGATGTTCCAGCCCTGCAAGAACAAGTATATTCGATAATATCTTCAAAATTAAAAGAGTTAGGAGTAATAGAATAGGTTTAACATGAAAATTACAGATCAAACAGTAGAAAATTTAGCAAAATTATCACGCCTTAAATTTGAAGGTGACGATAAAGAAAATATGCGCAAGGATTTAGAAAATATACTTGAAATGTGTGAAAAATTATCGACGGTAAATACGGATGGTATTGAACCATTGATATACATGACCGATAGTCACACAATTTTAAGACCTGATTCTATTTCACAGGAAATTACCCATGAGGAAGCGTTGAAAAATGCCCCAAGAAAAGACAGTGACTTTTTTAGAGTTCCTAAGGTAATTGGTGGCAATGAGTGATGTTCTAATTTCCTTAGAATCAATTAAAAAAACCTATGTTTTAGGTGAACAAATCGTTGATGCACTGAGGGGAGTAGATTTAAAAATATCTAAAGGTGAATACATAGCTTTGATGGGTCCAAGTGGATCAGGTAAAAGTACTTTAATGAATATTATTGGTTGCCTAGATACTCCTTCGTCTGGTAACTATTGGTTAAATGGCAAAGAAGTAAGTCAAATGAGCGATGCCCATTTGAGTGAAGTGAGAAATACCGAAATTGGTTTCGTCTTTCAAACCTTTAATTTGCTGAATAGATTAAATGCAATTGACAATGTTGCATTGCCATTGGTATACGCTGGCGTCCCTCAAAATGAAAGAATTGAACGGGCAAAAATTGTGCTCGAAAAAGTAGGATTGAAAGATAGAATGAATCACAAGCCAAATGAACTTTCTGGCGGACAACGTCAAAGGGTCGCTGTTGCTAGGGCTTTGATCAATAATCCCAGTCTTTTATTGGCCGATGAGCCAACTGGAAATTTAGATACTAAAACTTCTTATGAAATCATGATGCTTTTTGATGAAATTCATCAATCAGGAAATACCATTGTTTTGGTAACTCATGAAGAAGATATTGCCAAACACGCAAAGCATATTGTGAGAATGCGCGATGGTGAAATTGAGAAAATGTAAATTCTATTTGTTTAACTTAATTGTTTTAACCAAATTGCATGTGAAATAATGATTTCTACTGCAATTTCTTGGTATTTTAGGCAACGTCACGATGAATTGTGGCAATTGATTGCCGAAGCTGAAAAACATCAGTTAGAATTACTTGAACAATATACCGACAAACTTTCAAGAACAATTTACGGCAAAAATTTTGGCGTTAAAGCAAAATTAAATTATGCCGAATTTTCGAGAGATATTCCTGTGGTATCTTATGAGGATTTAAAGCCATACATTGAAAGAACAATGAACGGCGAACAACAATTGTTGTGGCCTGCCGATATTACTTGGTTTGCCAAAAGTAGCGGTACTACAGGAAATGATGCCAAATTTATTCCCATCAGTTATGAAAGTTTGGAATATACCCATTACATGGGCAGTAGGGAATCGTTAACACAACATTTTGCATTTTATCCTGAGGCAAAACTATTTGAAGGAAAGGGTTTGCTCATTGGAGGAAGTCATAAAGTGCACCAGGTAAATAGCAAATGCTATTATGGCGATTTGAGCGCTGTATTAATGAACCACATGCCCTTATGGGCCAATTGGAAAAGCACACCTGACATTAACATTGCCATGATGGATAATTGGGAAGAGAAATTGGAAAAAATGGCCCATGCCACAATTTCTGAAAATGTGACCAGTATGATTGGCGTTCCAACTTGGACATCTGTATTGTTGAATCGGATTTTAGAAATTACTGGCAAAAATAATATGCATGAAATTTGGCCCAATTTGGAATTATTTATCCATGGCGGAATGAACTTCGAGCCATATCGAAATGCATTCGCTAAATTATTGCCAAATAGCAATATGCATTATGTTGAAACATATAATGCCAGCGAAGGATTTTTTGGTGTTCAAGCCTATGCAAATCAAAGTGATTTACTTTTAATGACCCATCA
Source organism: Flavobacteriales bacterium (assembly GCA_947487175.1). GTDB lineage: Bacteria > Bacteroidota > Bacteroidia > NS11-12g > UBA955 > VMCP01. The sequence continues at coordinate 4,969 of CANKVM010000051.1, forward strand.
TGGAACTTTTTTTGAATTTTATCCTGTTCAAAAAGGTCCAGATTTTATTGTGCCTTTATGGGACATTGAAGTGGGTGTGAATTATGCCGTTGTTATTACAAATAACAGTGGATTATGGCGTTATGTCATTGGCGATACAATTCAGTTTACAAATAAGAACCCTTATACTTTTAAAATTACGGGTCGTACAAAATTATTTATCAATGCTTTTGGTGAAGAGTTGGTTATTGAAAATGCCGAAAAAGCCATTTCCATAACTGCCCAAAAATTTGGAGTTGAAATTATCGATTATACCGCTGCCCCTATTTTTGAAAAAAATCATGAGGGACATGAATGGTTGGTGGAATTTTCAGTCGTTCCCAACAACATGGAAGCGTTTACCGAATTTTTAGATGTGGAATTAAAAAAGGTAAATTCAGATTACGAAGGCAAAAGATTGGGGAATTTGGTAATGAAAATTCCAAAAATCACTTCAGTTCCCAAAGGAACATTTCATAATTGGTTGCAACATAAAGGTAAATTAGGTGGTCAAAATAAAGTTCCTCGTTTGTCTAATAATCGCATCATTTTGGAAGAAATTTTAAATCTTATTAAGCAATAATCAATAATTAAGTAAGGACTTTCATATTTTTGTCCTTTTAAATAAAACCCTATGTACGGAGCAATAAAACAACATTTAGCAAACGAATTAAAGACCATTGAAGAAAATGGTTTATTCAAGAAAGAAAGAATTATTACTTCTGCTCAAGATGCAGTGATTAAACTAAATACTGGACAAGAAGTTATAAATTTTTGTGCCAATAATTATTTAGGTTTAAGTAGCCATCCTAGAGTTGTAGAAGCTTCAAAACGTGCAATCGATACCCATGGTTATGGAATGAGTAGTGTTCGTTTTATTTGTGGAACCCAAGACATTCATAAAGATTTGGAAGCAAAACTTGCTGAATTTTATGGCACCGAAGATACCATTCTTTATGCCGCTGCTTTCGATGCAAATGGTGGAGTTTTTGAACCGTTGTTAGGTGAAGAAGATTGTATCATTAGTGATTCATTGAATCATGCCTCAATTATTGATGGGGTCCGTTTGTGTAAAGCAAAAAGATATCGCTATGCCAATAATGATATGGCCGATTTGGAAAAGCAATTAATTGATGCTACTAACGCAGGTTGCCGTTTTAAATTGGTTGTAACAGATGGTGTATTTTCAATGGATGGTTATGTTGCACAATTAGATAAAATTTGCGATTTGGCTGATAAATACGATGCAATGGTTATGACGGATGAGTGTCATGCTGCAGGATTTATTGGTGCTACTGGTCGTGGAACACCTGAATATTGCAATGTAATGGGTAGGGTAGATATCATCACTGGAACATTAGGAAAAGCCCTAGGTGGCGCAATGGGTGGATATACTACAGGTCACAAAGAAATCATTGAATTGTTGCGTCAAAGAAGTCGTCCTTATTTATTTAGTAACTCTTTGGCTCCAAGTATTGTGGGTGCAAGTATTGAAGTATTAAATATGTTGGGTGAATCTACGGAATTAAGAGATAAACTTGAAAGCAATGTAAAATATTTTAAAGCAGGAATGAAAGCTGCTGGTTTTGATTTTAAAGATGGCGATAGTGCAATTGTACCAGTTATGTTATACGATGCTAAATTGAGTCAAGTAATGGCCGATAAATTGTTAGAAGAAGGCATTTATGTAATTGGTTTCTTTTATCCAGTTGTGCCAAAAGATCAAGCTAGAATTAGAGTTCAATTGAGCGCGGGACATGAGTTGGAGCATATTGATAAGGCTATTGCAGCATTTACTAAGGTTGGAAAAGAATTGGGCGTAATAGGTTAATATCCTATATTTGCTTTTTACGTATATATAAAATATGTCATTATTTAGAAAAAAGTCCCTTGAAGACTTACTAATTCAAGCTCAGGGAAGTAATTTGAAGCGTACCCTTGGTGCAGGTAGTTTAATTGCATTGGGTATTGGGGCAATCATTGGAGCTGGTTTGTTTGTAAGAACAGCTGCTGCAGCTACTGAAGCTGCGGGATCAGGTGTTACGCTGTCGTTTATTGTTGCTGCCATTGGTTGTGCTTTTGCCGGTTTGTGTTATGCAGAATTTGCCGCTATGATTCCTATTTCAGGAAGTGCTTACGCCTATTCATTCGTTACAATGGGTGAATTGGTTGCATGGATCATTGGTTGGTCGTTAATCATGGAATACGCATTGGGTGCTGCAACGGTTTCAATTGCTTGGAGTGAGTATTTGAATAATTTATTGGGTGGAGCCATACCCTATGAATGGTGCCATTCCCCATTTGAAAAACTCTATAGAGTTTCTGCCGATGTTGTTACCCAATTACAGGCATTACCTGGTGATTGGAAAGGAATTGAAAAGGGAATTTTAAGTTCAGACCAATTTGCTTATTTATCTGAGCACTATACAAATATGGTTTCTACAGTGAGTGTTACCTCTGGTATTTTAAATGCACCTGCTTTGGTTATCTTGTTGGCTTTAACTTTATTGTTAATTAAAGGAACTAAAGAGTCTGCAACTGTAAATGCGGTTATCGTATTTATTAAAGTAGCAATTGTATTGGTGTTTATTTTTGTTGGATGGAAATTTATCAAACCTGAAAATCATACTCCTTACTTAATTCCTGAAGGTACTTTGGGCCATGAAGGATTCTTTAAATGGGGTTGGGGTGGAGTTTTAGGCGGTGCTGCAATTGTGTTTTTTGCATTCATTGGTTTTGATGCTGTGAGTACCACAGCTCAGGAAGCTAAAAATCCAAAACGCGATATGCCAATTGGTATTTTAGGTTCATTGGCTGTTTGTACCATACTTTATATTCTTTTTGGACACGTTTTAACAGGTGTTGCACACCACAGTGAATTTGCAGCTGCAGGAAAAGAAGCTTCTGTTTCTTATGTAATTAAAACTTACATGTCTGGTTATGAATGGCTTGGAACAGGTGTTACTTTGGCTATTTTGGCTGGATTTTCTTCTGTAATTTTAGTAATGCTTATGGGTCAAAGCAGGGTATTTTATTCAATGAGTCAAGATGGACTTATTCCAAAAGCATTCGGTGAGTTACATCCTAAGTTTCAAACTCCATTCAAAGCCAATTGGATACTTTTCGTTTTCGTAGGTGCTTTTGCAGCCTTTGTTCCAGGTAATATTGCCGGTGATTTAACATCATTTGGTACTTTGTTTGCTTTTGTATTGGTGAGTTTGGGAATTCTGATTATGAGAAAAAGTAATCCTGAATTGCCAAGACCTTTCAAAACTCCTTTGGTTCCATTGGTTCCTATTTTAGGGATTTTGGTTTGTACGGCCATGATCATTGCCTTAGATGCATTTACTTTAAAAGCAGCTTTGGTATGGATGTTAATAGGTTTAATTATCTATTTTACATACAGCCGCAGAAATTCTCATCTACATAAAAAAGATTAATTCAAATTAATTGAGTATAATTGAAAAACCCTTTTGAATTTCAAAAGGGTTTTTTGTTTCGTTGCTTTTATAACTGATGGAAATTAATTCAAAAAAAATGGGATTGTTCGATGCTACCTTATTGGTTTCGGGCAGCATGATAGGAAGCGGTATCTTTATTGTTACCGCCGATATGGGTCGTTTGTTAGGCAATGCCTATTATGTCATTTTTGCCTGGGTTTTAACCGGAATTATTACCCTTTTGGCCGCACTTTCTTTTGGGGAATTGGCAAGTATGATGCCAACTGCCGGAGGGCAATATAATTTTATATCTCGAATTTATGGGCGTGTAACAGGATTTGTATACGGATGGTCTGTATTTTCAGTGATTCAAACGGGCGTAATTGCAGCTGTTGCCATGGCATTTGCAAAATATTTGGGAGTTTTCAAACCGGAGTGGGGACCCAATTCCTATCTAATTGAGTGGCACATTACAGATAATTTTTCGTTTAAATTGAATAAGGCGCAACTTGTTGCGGTGTCTATGATATTCTTTCTTTCGCTAATAAATACCCAGGGTATCAAAGAAGGTAAATGGATTCAAAGAATATTTACAATTGCAAAACTAATAGCTTTGTTTTCAATCATTATTGCAGGTTTATATCTGATTTTTGGGGGAAATATTTCAGGGGTAACCAATTATTTTTCTTCGAATTTCAAAGATGGCGTTACTGCTTATGCATTTAAAAGTTCAATTGCTACAGGTAATTCATTTGTAGTGGGTTATTGGGAAGTTCTTGCAGGGTTTGGTCTGCTAATGGCTTTTTGCTCGGCAATGGTGGGCAGTTTATTTAGTTCCGATGCTTGGCAGGGAATTACATTTATGTCAAATGAAATTAAAAATCCAATTAAAAACTTACCCAAAGCCTTATTATTTGGTACCACTTTGGTAACCATAGTTTATGTGTTGGCCAACTTGGCATTTATGGCGTTATTACCTTTAAAAGGGCAAGATGCACACCATACAAAAATCCTTCAAAATACTACTCAAAATGTGGTCATAGAAAACGGGATTTCTCATGCAGTTGAAGACAGGGTTGGAGCGGCAGCTGCAACGGCATTAATGGGAGTTTCCAATAAAACTTCAAATAATTCTTTCGATCAATCTGAAAGAAACAAAATGGGTTTACTGATTATGTCGGCGTTAATTATGATAAGTACTTTTGGATGTAACAATGGATTAATCTTAGCAGGAAGTAGACTTTACAAAGCAATGGCCGATAATGGCTTGTTTTTCAAATCCGCATCTAAGGAAAATAAAAAAGGAGTTCCAGCAAACGCTTTATGGATGCAAGCAGTTTGGGCGAGTTTACTTTGTTTGACAGGGACTTATGGTGACTTACTAAATTACTGCACTTTTGCCTCTTTATTGTTTTATATAATTACAGTAATTGGATTGATAAAATTGAGAATTGATGAACCAAATGCCGAAAGACCATATAAAGTTTGGGGTTATCCATATTTGCCAATTGTTTATATATTATTGGCTGGTTGTGTAGCAATAGGAATATTAATTAGCCAATTTACAATTGCTTTAAATGGAATAATAATTGTTTTGACAGGTATTCCTATTTATTATATCATTAACAGAAAGAAGGCCATTTAAAATGCCTTAAAAAAGCATTTTAATTATTGAAGCTTGGCTTCAATGTATTTGTTTCATAATCGAAACGCTTATTTCTCAAGTTTGCTTGGCTACTTAGTATAGGAAGTAAGTTTTCAAACTGATCCAAAAATAAGCTTTGTTCACCATCGCTTAATGCTTCTTCTGGTTGATTGTGGACCTCTATAATCAATCCATCTGCACCTGCTGCAATAGCTGCAGCTGAAATAGGTGAAACTATTTCTCTAAGTCCTGTTCCTTGACTTGGATCTAAAATAATAGGCAAATGACTGAGCATTTTTACCATTGGAATTGCTGAAATATCAATGGTATTTCTTGTTGCAGTTTCAAAAGTTCTAATGCCTCTTTCACAAAGTATTACTTTTTCATTTCCACTGGATACAATATACTCTGCTGCCAAAAGCCATTCTTCAATGGTGCTGCTCATTCCTCTTTTTAAAAGTATAGGTTTTTCTACTTTACCTAGTGCCCTTAATAACGGATAGTTTTGCATATTTCTGGTTCCAACTTGAAATATATCAACATACTCATTGAATTCATCAATTTTATCTATGCTCATTATTTCAGAAACGACACCCATATTATATTTGTCGGCTGCGTCCCTCAATAATACCAAACCTTCCGTTTTTAAACCTTGGAAAGAATAAGGACTTGTACGTGGTTTGTATGCACCACCCCTTAAAAACTTAATGTTTTGTTTAGATAAAAATTCGGATATAGTACAAATTTGTTCCTTATTTTCAACCGCACAAGGTCCAGCAATCATTAGCAATTCCTTGCCAATTTGTGTACCTTTAACTTTGAAAGTAGTATCATTTGATTGCCACTCTCTACTCACTAACTGATAAGGTTTTCTGTCTGCCATTTCTTTGAATGTCAAATTTTAATTTGGCTTGGTATAAAGAATTTTAATTTTTGTTTTGCTATGGTCAATTACGCATCGTGCACCAATAACTGGTTGGTCTGAAGGAATTGCCAAATACAAACCATTGCTAATATTGGTATTTTCAAAATACTTTTTGTTAAAAATATTTTGAAGGTAACGACTAATAATAAATTTATATGATTTGCGAATTGGGTCATAAACTCCTCCATAAGACGTTGTAGAAAGGGCGTCTTGTATAAAGTAGTTTCTAATGCTGTTTGAATTGGATGGTTGAAATAAATTCATTCTAGGTGGTGCAAAAAAATCTTCACTGTAATTTGAAATAAACAATTCAATCTCTGCATAGTTTACAGCAATGTTGCCATTTTTAACCAAATTTAGCAAGTTTGGCATTTCTATTTTGGTTTTAACACCGCTTAATGCTTGACAGTAAGTATATTGATAGTTATTTGCTTTTTTAGAAATTTGATCGGAAATATTTTGATTGTAAGGTCCGGTTTTCCCATTTGTTACTGAACTGGAACTGCCACTAAATCCAAATGTGAATGTATTTGTATCTTGGTAGTAAAGTAAAATTTTTGCCCTATAGCTTAAAGAAATGATATTATTTACATCGTAAACCGCAAAACCACCATCACCAGGTGCGAAATTCTTATCTTCTGGGGAAATTGCTAAACCTTTAAAGTGCTTTGATAAAAGAATATTCGTTTGGTATGCTTCCTTTGGCAACGACATCAAATGGTCGGCCATTTGTTTGCTTAGTTTAATTCTCAAACCATTGTAAGGAGCAAGTTTTGTTTTTCTATACTTCATACTATCTGTGTAGTAATTAATTAATTTACCACTGTAGCTAGTTGTATAGTTTTTATCAATTGTGAACTTGTCGGTTTGATAGTAAGTGTTTGAACTTAAAATTGTATCGTTTAATTTGTCAATTACCAGGGTTTGAGGTGTTGTAAGATTTCCATAAAAATTTAAACCATCAACTGATGGTATAAATAAAACGGCTGAATCTGCAGTTTCTGTGTTAGGGAAATTGGTATTTGGTTCAATTAATGAAATATTAGCGTATAAACTTGCTGTGCTTTTCCCTAAAATTTCGTCATTGATATTTCCTAATAGGGAATATCGCAATCCGTTCCCAGGCAATGAATCTTCATCTACGGTTCGGGCTGTGAATGTTAATGTATCACAAGATATAAGATTGAATGGATTTTGATTTTTTTGTCCCTCAAGAACAATATTACCTTCTTTTTTGGTACAAGAAAAAAGAAGTATAACTGTCGAAATCAGAAGATAACGATTCATTTAAATTTGAATTAAGACATGAATTGTTTGTAGAAGGTTACATAATTTTGTTCTGCATCTACATCTGAATGACGCATTACTAATTTCCCTTCTAAATGATCTTCTACTGAACGATGTGCTTCATCGCTTCCAGTTACAATGCCATCTGAATGCATAACAGCACCAATATTCACTTGGTTAACGGATGCATTTTCAAAACATTCTAAGCAAATATCATCAATTGAATTCATGCTGGCTTTACGCACAAAATCCGCGCCTAAGCTATTGTCAATATTTTCGTGATAAACACTGTAAATTACTTTTGTGCCTCTAAAAACTGGTTCATCCTTGTAAATGGTTTTCAAATACAATGGAATTAAACTGGTCATCCAACCTTGGCAATGAATAATATCAGGCGACCAACCCAATTTTTTTACTGTTTCCATTACCCCTTTGCAAAAGAAGATGGTTCTTTCGTCATTATCTTCAAAGAATTTGCCGTTTTCGTCATTGAAAACTGCTTTTCTATGAAAAAAGTCTTCATTGTCGAGGAAATAAACTTGCATTTTGGTATTTGGAATAGAAGCAACTTTGATGATCAATGGATTGTCGTTGTCATCAATAGAGATGTTGATTCCAGACAAACGAACTACCTCATGCAAACGGTTTCTTCTTTCATTAATTACACCAAATCTAGGAACCAATATTCGAATTTCATTTTCTTGTTCTTGCAATGCTTGTGGAAGCATTCTAGCAATTGTAGCTAATGGTGATGTTTCAAGGAAAGGAGACATCTCAGAACTTACAAAGAGAACACGTTTTTTTTCTTGGCTCATGGCTTGTGACTGTAGTGTTTTAGTAATCGGAATACAAAATTAACGAAAAAAAATCGAAATTTCAAAATAATACCTTGGTTAATTCCTTTATTTGTGGGCGATTTCAACAATGAATATTTTATTTTCAAACCATTCGCTTACAAATTACAGACAATTGTTGTCCAAATCATTGGCATTTGTGCCAACAATGGGAGCATTGCACGATGGCCACCTATCGTTGGTTGAAGAAGCAAAAAAATCTTGCGAAAATGTAATTGTAAGTATTTTTGTTAATCCATTGCAGTTTAATAACCCAGAGGATTTGAGAAAATATCCAAGAATGATTCAGAAGGACTTGGAACTTTTAAGACAGGCAGGTGTAGATGCCGTTTTTTTGCCGAGTTACGAAACCATTTATCCCTCAAATCAAGAATTTAATATCCAACTTTCCAATAATTCTGTTGAGTCGGTTTTTGAGGGACAATTTAGGCCTGGTCACTTCAATGGCGTGATTCAAGTGCTCCATCGTTTTTTTAGTTTAATTGAGCCAGATGAGGTTTATTTTGGCCAAAAAGACTTACAGCAGTGTATGGTGGTGAAAATTTTGATTGATGAATATTTTAAGCATATCAAATTTAATATTGTTGAAACAAAACGTGAACAATCAGGACTTGCCATGAGTAGCAGAAATTTGCGCTTATCAAACAATGAACTCCAAATTGCAAATCAAATTTATCAATCGTTACTTGTACTTAAAAACAAGGAAGCTTATTCTCAATTGGCATGTGAACGTGAAATTGAAAGATTAAATGGATTCGGTTTAAAGACAGAATATTTGAATTATGTGAATTTGCCAAATATGGAAATATCTTCTGATAAAAATGGCAATCAGGCTATCGTTTATGCTGGTTTTTTAGGCAAAATTAGACTCATAGATAATTTACTCTTGTAAAGAGCATTGAGTTTAATTTTAAAAGATTCTATGTAATTTATAAAATTAGAGGTCTATTAAAATAACCTCAAAAACGGAATAAAACACCATTTACATTATTCGCGAGCTTGAGAATCAATGATTATAGTTACTGGCCCGTCATTAATTAGCGAAACTTCCATATCAGCTCCAAATTGACCAGTTTCTATTTTTAATGAAGTTTCTTTTTTAATCGTTTCAAGAAAATTTTCATATAGTGGGATTGAAATATCAGGCTTTGCCGATTTCAAAAAAGAGGGCCTATTGCCCTTTACTGTTGATGCAAACAGGGTGAATTGACTCACTATTAAGATTTCTCCTTGAATGTCTGAAACAGACAAATTCATTTTCCCTTCAGCATCCGAAAAAATGCGTAACCCAAGTATCTTTTGAACGAGCCATTTTATATCATTTTCATTATCTGCATTTTCAATTCCCAATAAAATCAATAATCCTTGGTTGATATTTGCAACAATTTGTTCATCTATTGAAACACTGGCTTTTTTTACCCTTTGAATGACTACACGCATACGATTTCAATACAAAAATGCTACTTTTAGGTTAAGTTTGTTTTTCATTCGAAAATAATTTTAAATGTTAACCCATTCAAATCAACTCGTAGGATTAATCTTAGCAGCTGGTAAAAGTAGCAGAATGAAGGTTGATAAGGCATATATACGTTATCATGAAAAGCCGCAATTTGAACACGCCGCAAATCAATTGTTGCCTTTTGTAAATAAAATACTTATTAACGGAAAAGAAAATGCTGCTTATGAAAATTATGAGGTTGTGTTGGATCAAAAAGAGTTTGAAAATAATGGACCTATAAGTGGTTTATTATCTGCAATGAAATTGTACCCGAATTATTCTTTTTTTCTTCTTGGTTGCGATTATCCGTATGTATCAAATGAGTCTTTGAAAATATTGAATGATACATTTTTAAAATCAAATAAATCGGTTTGTTTTATCAATAATACAAATGGCTATTTAGAACCTTTGGTGGCCATTTACAGTTCTAAAGATTTGAAAAAATTAATTCCGTTTTGGCAAACAAAACAAACATCGCTCAGATATTTTTTAGAATCCCTAAACCCTGTAATTTTGCCAGCGCCTCACAATAATGACATATTGAGCATAGATACCCCAAAAAATCAATGACAAAGTTTGCTTTAACTCCCTCAGAAATTATAAAAGTTAACGATTCAGATGTAAAACATGTGAACGATATGCTGTCGGTTGAAGAACCAATAGAAATTATTTTGGTTCACTTTTTTAATGATTCTTGGATAAAAAAAAATATTGCTGTAACAATGAGAACGCCCGGAAACGACATTGAATTGACAGTGGGTTTTTTATTTACAGAGGGAATTATTCAATCGTTTAATCAAATAAAAAATATTGAAGAATCTATTTCAGTTGAGGCATTCAATGGATTGACATCAAATCAAATAAAAGTTCAATTAAATGAGAATGTTCAATTTGATTTATCGAAATTAGAACGAAATTTTTATACTACATCAAGTTGCGGTGTCTGTGGCAAGGCTTCAATTGACGCAGTCAAGATTGCTTGTCCAATTATTGTTCC
>CANKVM010000052.1 GCA_947487175.1 Flavobacteriales bacterium
CCTTTGCTTTGTTCTTGTGTTTTCGATATTCGTCGTGGTATTGATTGATGAGGTAAATGGTATTTTGCACCCCGACGACGACGAGCAGCGGCGGCAAAGTACCGGTTAGTAAGTTCAGTTTAAATCCTAAAATACCCGAAATTCCCATCATGGTAATAACACCAATTGCAATGAACAAGAGGGAAATCAGAAGGGTACTCAAACTTCTAAACATCAATAAAATAAGCAAGGCCGTTACGGCAAAGGCAATTAGGGTAAACATGACAATTTCGTCACGCACGGTTGTTGCATTCTTGTAACGAACAAAAGGCAAACCACTTAAATGAATTTCTACGTTATATTTTTCACCAAAATCGACCGTTAACTTCTCTAAGTGCTTAATTAGTGGCGTTCTATCTTTGCTATTTAAGGTACTGTCATTGAGGGATATGAGAACGAGTGAAACTTTTGTATCTGGGTTATATAACAATCCCTCGTAAAATTTCATTTGTTCAAACTCAACGCGGAGGCTATCCATATCTGCCTGACTTTTTACTGTGGTTGCAGCAAATCGTTTTAGGCGGAGCATATCGGAGGTATCGAGTTCAAAACGATATAGTCTAGCTGGCGACAACACATTATTTACTCCAGGTTGAGCGGCAAGAGAATCGCAGAGAGTGCGGAAATCGTTATAGAAGGCAAGGTCAAAAAGCTTATCTGTTTTGAAGGATGAAACAAGTTTATTGCCATCTTCCCCGAAGGTTTTTTTGAATTTCTCATAGATTACAAAATCTGGATCATCTTTGGGAACCAGTTTTTGCATATTGTATTCGAGTTGCACTTTCGACCCGAAATAGCCCATAAAGGCTGTAAAGAGAAAAATTCCGACAATTGCAGCAACGCGGTTTTTTAATATAAAGGTGGCAATTTTATTCCACATAATGGGGTTACAAATTTAATATTTATTCTTGAGAGTTTAATAATTAGTTTAGATTGCTTCGCAAGTTGACACCGCTTCGCGGGTTGATGCTTCGCTGTTGACGGCTTCGCCTGTTTGTTTTAGGCAACTGCATAGAATATCTGTCTAATCTGTCTAATCCGTCTAATCTGTCTAAACAAAAAAAAGGCTGTTGGTATTACCAACAGCCTCAACAACAACAATAACCAAACAAATTTATTCAGTTACAACTTCAACAGTGATAGTTGTAGTGATGTCTTTGAAAAGGTTCAAATTAGCAGAATAAGTGCCTAAAGATTTAATGTCGTCAGAAACAATTCTTCTGCGGTCAACATCATACCCTTTTTCTTTCAATGCATTTGCAATTTGTAAAGAAGTAACTGAACCGAAAATTTTACCAGTGTTACCCGCTTTGGTTTGGATAGTAATGGTAATTCCGTTCAATTTTTCTGACATTTGCTCCGCATCTTTGCGCAACTTATCAAGTTTAAACTCACGTTGACGTAGGTCTTCAGCCAACATTTTCAAGTTACCAGAAGTAGCTAATTTCGCTTTTCCTGATGGAACCAAAAAGTTTCTGCCAAAACCGTCTTTTACTTCAACGATATCGTCTTTATATCCTAGATTTTTTACATCTTGAGTTAAGATAATTTTCATAATTTTTCTCCTCTCGTCTTATTTTAATCCATCTGCAACGAAAGGCAACAACGCCAAGTGACGTGCTCTTTTAATTGCAACTGAAATTTTACGTTGAAACTTAAGTGATGTACCAGTGATACGACGTGGTAAAATTTTACCTTGTTCGTTTACAAATTTCAACAAAAAGTCTTTGTCTTTGTAATCAATGTACTTGATACCGTGTTTTTTGAAACGACAGTATTTTTTATTCTGCAACACCTGAGGTGTTTGGTTGAAGATGAAATTTGGATCTTTGCTCATATTAACCTTCGTTCTCCTCTGACGTTAAAATTCCTTTAGCATCGGCTTTCTTCTCTTTAGCAGTAGAAGATTTCATTTCGCCGTTGCGTTTTTTGTGATTAAATTGGATTCCCCATTTGTCAAGAGATACGGTCATATAACGCATAACTCTTTCGTCACGGCGGAAGGCCAATTCAAAAGCTTTAATAAATTCAGGCTCAGCCGTGAATTCAAAAAGGTGATAAAATCCGGTTCCTTTTTTGTCGATCGGATAGGCTAGTTTGGTGAGACCCCAATTTTCTTCGTGGACCATCTCTCCTCCATTGTCTGTAATCAACCCTCTGTAGCCGGCAACAGCGTCTTTCATCTGCTGCTCAGAGAGCACGGGTGTTAGAATGATTACAGTTTCATACTGATTTTTACTCATAGTAGTTTAAATTTTCGGACTGCAAAGGTAATACAAGAGTTTTGAATTTGCAAATCATTGTTGAGATTAGACGGATTAGACGGGTTAGACGGGTTAGACGGATTGTTTTTAGGGGAGTGCTAAAATCTAAACGCATGGCAATGCTTCTAAACCCTAAACGAGCGTTAGCTCTTCTAAACCCTATGGAACTGGATCATACCCGCTGCCGCCCCATGGTCCACAACGACCAATGCGCTTTAGCGTGAGCCACAAAGCTTTGTGTGCTGGATATTTCTTAAATGCTTCTACCCCGTATTGAGAGCAAGTTGGGGTGTACCTGCAACTGCTTGGCAACAATGGCGACAAGGCATATTGGTAAAAACGGATGAATAATATGAATAACTTTCCCATCACTAATTATTAGGGGTTAGACGGATTAGACTGATTAGACGGGTTAGACAGATTGGGTTTAGATAGGTTCGACAGATATTCAAGTTGAGTACCCAAAACTAAACGCATGGCAATGCTTCTAAACTCTAAACGAGCGTTAGCTCTTCTAAACCCTAATTGGGTTATCCCGAAAGCTTTCGGGAAGATTAGACAGATTGGGTTTAGACAGATTGTTTTCATTTGAACCAATTACAATAACAATGGATTGTAAAATTAATGAAATTAATTGAAGGTTTATAAAAGTTTATGAGGGTTTATAAAGGTTTAGTTTGGGCGAGTGCTGAAAATTAAACAGCGGAGCGTAAACAGGCGAAGCCGTCAACAGCCAACGGCGTCAACTAAATTGGGTTACTACCCAATTTAATCTTCTCTTCAACGGCGGCGATGAGTTTGATAAATACCTTGTTGAAAATGGATTCCATTTCCCAGTAATCCAATTTTTGTGCACCTGTGAAAATCACAGCAACAGCCATTGGCATATTTGCTTCTATTAAACGGTTTTCGAGCTGGTGTTTTCGGTGGCGGTAAATTTCCCTCAATAAGCGCTTAATTCTGTTTCGATCAACAGCCTTCGAGAATTTCCTCTTTGATACGCTTACCATGCCTTGCAAAAAGACATCTTTTTGAGGCAAATCGGTAAACATATAATTGATGCGAATGGGATATTTAGAAACAAAAAAACCGGACTCATAGAGCCCGGCTATAATTTTTCTACTGCATAGTCTTTCAGTTTTGCTTAAGGTAAATTTTATGGCAGAATCATTACTGCGCATTATTGTGTCACCTTAATTACTCTGAACGATTAACCTTTACGGCCGCGTTCGTCAGATACAGTTAAACTATGACGTCCACGCTTACGACGTGCAGCCAATACGCGGCGGCCATTTGCGGTTGCCATACGCTCACGGAATCCGTGTCTGTTTTTACGTTTTCTATTTGATGGTTGGTACGTGCGTTTAGTCATGATTTTTTAATTTTTTAGGGCTGCAAAGATAAGAGCTTACTTTTTCTTATGCAAGTGAACCAAGAGAATATTTGTAAATAAAAATGAATTACCTTTGAATGAGCATGCAAAAAACCGAAATCATTTACCAAGAAAAATCTTCTATGAAACTTTGGGCTTTCATTTTAATCCCGTTACTTTCGGTGGTTGTATTGTTAGATGTGTTAATAAATAACTCTCCAAAATTCACCCAAGATCCAGAAGCACAATGGACAATACTTATCCCTATTCTGGCGTTTTTATTGCTTTACTTCATTCAATTGGAATGGAAATTTACCGAGTCAGATTTTCGATACCGCTTTTTTCCCTTCATAATTAAAGAGAAAATTATTCAATACTCCGATATCCAAACAATGTCTGTAATGAAAATCAATCCTCTTTTTGAGTTTGGGGGATGGGGCCTTCGCCGAGGAAAACTAGGCAAAGCATATACAACCGAGGGGAATTTAATTATTCATATGGAATTGAAATCGGGACAAAAACTAAACTTTACGGTTAAAAATAAATCCGAGGTTGAAAGAGTTATTCAACTAAAAGCAACGAATTCAATGCCATCAGCGTCTTAAGGTAGATTTGAGCAAATATATTGGTATTATTCACATTATATTTGCATTTTCAAAATCACTTTTGCTTAATTATCAATTTCAACATCGTGGAAATATTCAAATCAATTAAAACAAACTTTCTAGTTTTATTATTGGTTTTCACTCATGTTGTTTCGTTGCAAGCGCAAAACAAAGGATTTAAAGTAAGTTATAACGCAACGAGATTGGGCGATAGCTGCTTCCAATTAACGAAAGCTTATGCATGGCAAAATGGTTCTGTTTGGTCACAAACCAGAATTAACCTTTCCAAAGATTTTAAAATATACGCCAAATTAAACTTTGGCAACGCAAGCAGCGGTGCCGATGGAATGGCATTTGTAATTCAATACTTGGGTTCAAATTTGGGTTCAGCTGGAGAAGGATTGGGATTTGGAGCAATTTCGCCATCCTTGGGAATAGAATTCGATAGCTACCAAAATCCTTACGACCCACCATACGACCATGCCGCACTTGTAAAAAATGGCAACTCCCAACATCAGAGCAGCCCTTCAAATACCTTACAGGGCCCTCAAATCCCCCTAAAAACAAATGGGGCCACCGTAAAAGATGACAAATATTATCCCGTTGCAATTATTTGGAATGCAAGTACTAAGACAATAACATGTAGTTTCGATGGTGTTCAGAAAATCAACAAAGTAATAGACTTAACCAAAGATATTTTCAAGGATTCTCAATATGTGTATTGGGGATTTACAGGAGCTACCGGTGGATTATCAAACAGTCATTTTGTTTGCATTGACTCATTTACAGTCTATTACGAAGGGACTTGCGATATTGCATTTAAGAAGCAAGTTTCCCCTTTTTATGTTTGCAAACCAATGAGCGATACACTGAGAGTCGATTACAACAAATTCAACAATGTTGCCTACAAAATCAAATGGTCAACTGGTGATACCACCGAAAAAATAATTAAAAAGATAGATTATAACAATACAAAATTCCAAGTTTCAGTAACCAATAAATATGGCACTTGCGTTGATTCTGTGAAGTTTAATATTATCAATCCACAGTTGTACATTGATACTGTCTTCAACACAGAGTGTTCCACCAAAATTAAAAAATTTACAGTTCCTGGCAATTGGCGTTATGTGACTTGGAATGACAATAGCACATTCACCACCAGAGATTTATCTACTGAGGGAAAATATTGGGTTGAAGCTGCAGACAAATTAAATTGCAAAACCAGAGATACGTTTGATTACGTAATCAAACCCGATGTGCTGAAAATAATTCAAACGGCATTTTCAAATCCATCTTGTAATAACAAAAGCGATGGGTCGGCAAGTATTCTCAAAACCAACCGAAATTCGAATGTTCCAATGAGTTACTTTTGGAGTCCGAACAATCAAAAAAATGCAACTGCATCAAACTTAAACAAAGGGATTTATTCCTGTTTGGTTACAGATTCTAAGGGATGTACCGACAGCGCCAAATTTACACTTACCGAGCCTTTGAACTTTTCAATATCCCTCAAAACAAACAAAGACATCACCTGTAATGGATTGAATGATGGACTGATTGAAGTAGAAACACAGAACGGAATTAGGCCTTTTAAGTTTTCGTTAAATAACGGAGCAAAGCAAAATTCAACTTTGTTCAATAATTTAAGTAAAGGGCAATTTGCAATTGTTGCCAATGATTCATCTAATTGTTTAGATACTGTTTTTGCCACAATTCAAGAACCCGATTCGTTGAAAGTTAGCATTACTTCATTCCAGGGGGATTGCTTTGGCGATTCAAAAGGCAAAATTTTGGCTCTAGGCACGGGTGGTATTTCTCCATATGTTTGGTTACCGAATCCATCTACCAAAACAATTACCAGAATTGATACGGCATACGCCGAAAAAATTGAAATTCTGAATTTGCCTTCTAATACTTATATCATTAAGTTGACAGACAAAAATGGATGTACCACACAGCAATCGCAATATATTTCACCTAAAGAAAACATTCAAATTACAATTGATACGTCAATCAAATTCAATATTGCTGAGAAAACTAAATTGAGTGCAATTGTCAACCCAAAAGGCAATTACGTTTATACATGGAGTCCTGAGACTATATTTGGTATTCAATTGCATGACTCCGCTCCTATTATCAAACTCTACGACAAAGCCTATATTGCTTTGTCGGTAATGAATGAGAATTTCTGTGTAAAGAGTGTAAACTTTGAAATACCTGTTAAAATACCTCCAATCTATTTTTGGTTTCCTACAGCCTTTACTCCTGATGACAATAGTTTGAACGATGGATACAGACCAATAGGTAATTTTGATTGGGCTGATTTCCAAATTTATAACCGTTGGGGAGAGAAGCTCTTTCAATCCACACCTACGTTGCAAGCGTGGGATGGTAACTTTAAAGACAAACCATGCCCTGAAGGGATTTACATTATTACCGCCAGATTAAAATACGATCGTTTCGAACAAAAAAGAGACGGTAGAACGAGCTTTACGCTTTTGCGTTAAATATCGCTTTTTCTCCTTTGTCTAATGTAAAATTTTATTTCATTAACTGTAAACGAATCAATAGTTCGGTAATGCAATCCCACTTTTTCATTTAAAGCTCCATAATAAAATGCGGGGCTCAATTCCTTTTGGGTAATCATATATTTTGGGGGATGAAGGTTAAAATCATCATGAAATTCTTTTTGAATCCGATTTACTTGCGAATTATCAGCAGTTGAATCATTATTTTCAAGATAATACACATAATAAGGACAAGGATATTTCAATCCAGAATAACAATTCAAATAATAATAAAAACGCCCAGAACCTTGTTCATCTATGTAGCAGTTGGAATGTTTTAATTTTTTGACACAGATAACATCTAATTCACTTTCAATGGTAGTGCCTTCAATCTTGATTTTTTTATTGCATTTTAAATAAAATTGATTCAGAGCATATATAAATAAACTACTTAAAATGATCATTTTGAATTTGTTGCCTGAAAAGGAAAATCCGACATTTACGAAAATTGAAAAAATATAAATAAAGAAAATCAAACAACTTAATATGAAAGGAATATAATAATGCAGATAAGTAAACTGACCCATCTTAATGAAAAAAATGCCACATATAATCATTAATGATAGAAATAAAGTGAGATTCAAATTCAATTGTTTTATAATTTGTTTAAACAGAAAGGTTCCATAAATAATAAAAACCCAAAATAGCAACTTTAATTGACCATAAATACTAAAATATAAATTTTTGATCTCATCAATTAAAACAGGTGATTTTTGTTTTTTAATGGCATAATTCGTTGCAAAACTAAGATAATTAATGTAATCTGAAATTGCATTATTCCATAATAAATAAAACAAGAAAATCAACAAAATTCCGACTAATCCCAAGTGGAAAAAGGTGATATTTTTTTTGCATTTTCGGTTAATTCTATACTGAATAAAAAGCATTAAAAAAACCAAATAACTTAGAACAAAAGGCTCCTTAATTAGCATCGTTACAGCTAACAAAACACCTCCAATCAATGCAAGAATATAAGATGATTTTTTACTAGAATCAAATGATAAAAACAATAGACTCAAACTGCTGATTAGAAAACACATTCCAATTTCTTCTGTGAATCCTCCATATTGAAAAAATACCCATTGTAGAGAAATATAATAAACCAAACTAAAAAACAAAATTGAAATCCAAAAAGAGGTTATTAATGTCAAATCCCTCGAAATCCAAAATAAGAATAAAAAACACGCAACAGACAATATCGAACAATGCATTATTGCTTGATAGTGAATCGACTTAAATGTAATCCATTGAAAAAAAGCATGTATAAAGAAAATTCCCGGTGCTTTATTATCAAAAACCTCTTTGTAAAGAATTTTACCATGTAACAAATCTTGACCTATGGCTGAAAAACATCCAACATCACCTTCTAATGCAAATGTTGAAGTTTTTAAGTAAAGTAAAATGCCAAAAATTAAGGAACTTAAAATCAGAAATACGAGCTTAATATTCATGTCATTATGGAATTTATTGAATATTTGCATGGTTAATATTTAATGATTTTAAACTTGAAAAGTTCGTCCTTATCTTCAATTTGAAGTATATATAAACCAGGTTTTACACCAATTGTTATTCTACCGTTAGAAATGTTTCCAACTTCTATTAGAGATCCTGTAATATCATATAAAAAATATTTAAGAGGTAAATCACAAATTAAATCATCTCGTATAACTTTTACTTCGCCCCAATTGGGATTTGGGTAAATTTTTAAAGTCGTTTTGTTGAGATTAACTGCAAAATCATATATTTCACTAATTATTTTAATTTCATTTTGATCAGAGTTGATTTTGATTTTGCAAGCATTGTTTATTAAATTAATTCGCCTACTAAATATTTTATTTTTTAAAACATTGTTGTTACTATCAATTGGAACCAACTTAATATTGTAATATCCATTGATATTACTAGAATAAAATTGTTCGAAATAATGCCTTAAGTCAATGTTATTTAATTGATTCCAATTTCTACTAATTTTAAACCCTAAAAATTCGAAATCCTGATACTTTAAATCATTAACTCCTAAATAGTTATCTGAATTCGACATACAATTTCTACAACTACTATTGCAATTATCCAGCTTTTCAATAATTAAATCATATTTAGAACATGTAGGCAATTTAAAATTACTCAAAACTATAGAAGCACATTCATTATATATTTCATTACAAAATCCCAAACTATGATTAATTTCAAATGAAGATGTATCATGATTAGTAAAAAATCTAATGTATTCATTTTTTTCATCCCAAAATGTACATCCATTATCATCATATCCATTCATTGTAACTAACTTGATTTTAAAATAATTATATTTCTTGATGAAATACATATCTAGTTTAGGGCTAAAGTTAAACAAAGACAATAACTCTGAAAATCGAAGACTATCTTTACAATTGCCAACAAAAGTTTTATACGGTTCACTGCCCCATCCGGCCTCATTCAATACAATATTACCATTTGTATCTAATGGAACTATACTTAATCGATATTGTGTTTCACCAATAGATCCAATTGGATTAATCCAAAAATCACGACTTAAATCTAATAGTATTGGGTTGTTAAAAGTAGAATTATTTTTACCGTTAATTGTGAAATTACTTTCACTTTTACAAGTTTTCAACTCAATAAATAAATTTCTTTCATTCCAATTATCGCAACCATTATCGCTGTAGGCATTCATTGTAACAAATTTGAATTTATAATATTTAGATTGAACACTATCTGAAGGTAAAAAATTCCCGATTGGTTTATTTATCATCATCTTGTAAATATCATTAAAATCATATTTGATTTTAATATTACCAGAAATAGTTATATACGGCTCATAATTCCAAAGATAGTTGCCCACTGAATCAATTTCTATAATAGAAAACCTGCACTGTGTTTCACCCAATGATTCTCTACAATCAATCTCGAAGGATTCTCCAAAATTCAATTTTAATGGTGAATTATAATTGAATGTATCTATTAATAATCCATTAATTCTCATAGTATTTGATGTATGACAATTACTGATTTTTATAAATTTATTGATCTCATTCCAATACGTACATCCAACATCGCTGTATGCATTCATCGCAACTAATTTTATTTTGTAGAATCGCGAAGCTATTGTATCAGATTTTAAATAATCTCCACTGTATTTATTTATCATCTCTCGATAAATCGAATTAAATGAATATACGGAATCACAATGTCCTTGAAATGAAATACTTGGCTCAATCTCACTTAAATATTGCGCAAATGTATCAACTTCAATGACTGAAATTCGAAACTGGGTTTCACCTTCTGAATTAGTACCATCAATTAAAAAATCTTCTGAATATCTTAAATTTAATGCATTACTCGTTGATGAATAATCATCTGAACCATTCAATTTTAATCTTGGAATTGCAGTACAACTCGAATATTTTATAAAAAAAGCAATACTATCATTATCACCACAATTTGAATTATCATCACTAAATATTAGTTTACATAAGTACTTTAAATCCGCAAAACTATCAAATTCAAAATACTTATTATTATTTGGCAACCCATTAATTGCATTCGAATTTGCAAATAAATTCGTAATTTCAACATTTTGTTTTAAATCAATATTGTCTACAACATTAAAAAAGCAGTCTGTGGTTAATGTATCATTCCTGAATTTACAAAATTGAAATATGATTTTATTTTTACTTTTTAAATTAGTCAAATCCATAGTAATATTTTCGGCATAATTTAAAATAATTGGATTATTTAAATCGCTATGCTGTATAATTTGATCATTGATCAAGTTCATATTCTTTGTAATTAATTTAATATTAATACGTGAATTGTAACATATTTCTTCAATTAAAAAAACTGCATCAGAATAAATAGAATTTAAAAGTTTATCAGGTATAGACAATTCAATAAAATTACTAACAGATAAAACTCGTTTACTCGCTAATGTATCTTCTGAATAAATATTCCCATCTAAAGTACTGAACCATTTTACCCTATAATTGCCAATTTTAGGAACTTCAAAAATAAATTTATTTGTTTTTATTTTTGGCTTATTAATTGAATCTAAATTTAATAAATAATTTGAATTATAGGCAAGAAGTCGATGCAATTGATAATCTTTATTTTGAACCCATCCGAAAAACTTACCATTATCTTCCATCCCAAATACTCTAAAAAAAGCATTTTCTGTCTTATAAGAAATATTATTGGTGCTTAGATTAATCAATTGATTATTGTAAAAGTTAGATATCCCTTTAAATTGCCGAAATAAATCATTTCTTTTAAAAACATTAAAACTAAATATTAAAGGTAATGCAGAATGTCCGGTTAACATAGAAGACCAATAGGCGCTGTGATTGAAGAAACCAAAAGGATCTTTATAACTTGCGTCGGGCAACAGTTGGCAACCTAATTCATAACCCCAATCAAATTCTTGAATCCATGTTGGTCTATGTTGAGAAATTGTGAGAGATTGAAAATCGTTTAAATAATCAAAAAAAACATTGGACATATCTGATTTTCCAAATTCAATCAAATCAGAAGTATCAACATCTGCTCCTGGGCACTTAATATAAATATGAGCAAAATTAAAATCAGAGTTTTTTAATGAATTTTTGCCGTATTCTGAAATATGTTTTGTTCCATTATTATAAGGACCTGGATTCAAATATGGATCTAAAGATATTCGTTGTCCTGAAATTACAATATGTTTATATGGATCATAATAATTAATCCAGGTTTTAATTTTCTTACACCATCTATTTACTTGGCTTAAATGCGAATCTAAAGAAATTCTTTTATGATGTTCCGATAAATCTTTTGTTTTAATATTAGGAAAATAATTAGGGTTTCCAAAATTAAAAAAAGCTGTGTTTGAATCACCTATTGTGTTATCAATTTCATTACCAATTTCCCAAGAAATAATATTAGTTGCGTAACTGTATCGAGAAATAAGATATTTTACTAAATATTTTTGATTTAATAATCCATCATTTTTATACCAATTAAATGGATTGTGAATTTCACCAACTCCATTATTATGAATTGACATAATCGGATTTGAATGACACTTTGGAATTCTATATGCTGAATCTTTTTTTACACCATTTGAGTCATGCCAAATAGTAAAATTTTCCAATTTTTTACCAAAAGTTGGTTCCCAATTATATTGATTAAAGTTAGGTATAAAAATTGCAAATTGTATATAAACGTTTTTTGTTGCCGCATATTCAATTAAATTATCAATCCTTTTTGCATTTTCCAAATTATATTGATGTCTATAATCAAAATAATTACACATATTTGATATATTTGATTTCCAATTATTATATCCATAAATTGTTAAATCACTGGGCTGAAACGGAATATAATCGGGTTCCATATTTAACCAAATGCGATAAAAATTACCACCGGAGTTTGAAAGTCGATCAATTGTATTTTTCCAATAACAAATTCCACCATATTTTAGAGGTTGACCATCAGCGTAACCATTAGACCATGCATTATTTGTTCCAATTGGGTAGAAATTCCCTTGTTTATTTTCTTGTTTAAAATATCTCCCATTATTTTCGTTTAATCTTATAAATCCTGCATTTTGAGTTGGATTAGAAAAAAAAGTTCCATTATAATACTTTTGAACCCCTTTAAATCGCAGAAAAACCGAAAAAGAGTAATTTCCAAATTCTGAAGAAGTAAATCTAATTTTCCATCTTTCATCCTTAACATAAAAATCTGAATTTTCCTGGCCCTCAAAATAGTTATTATCGCCATTTAAATATTGATTACATGTAATTTGATAATTATCGGGTAAATTGTCAAAAAAACCGGGTACTCTATATATTTTACCCGACGGAGATACAATAATTGCATGGCAGTCTATTACAGTTGAATCAAAAAAAGATCTATAATTTGAATCTGAATTAATGTTAATTGTGTATTTATTTGTAATTAAATCGAGGTACTTAATTTTAAATCTAATCTCCAAAGGCTTAAATTGGTCTACAATATTCGATTTGACTTTATTCACAAGAATTGACGTATCTGTAAAATTCCATTCTTGCGAATGAGACAAATTAAAATATATAAAACAAAAAAATAACAATATGTATTTCTTTTTCATTTGACTAATATACAGCAATTTGCTTTAAATGCAAATCTTTCTACCTTCCTTTGCAAAACTTTTGCCGTATTTTTGCAGTAAATGTCGAAAATTACCATTACCGCGGCTCTTCCTTATGCAAATGGACCAGTTCATATTGGTCACTTGGCGGGTGTTTACATTCCTGCCGATATCTATGCACGTTTTACCCGTCTGTTAGGCAAAGAAGTTCTCTTTATCTGTGGTAGCGACGAACACGGCGTTCCAATTACACTCCGTGCGAAAAAAGAAGGCGTTACCCCACAAGATGTTGTAGATAGATACAACAAAATTATTGGCGATTCTTTCCGCGACCTTGGTATTTCTTTTGATATTTACTCAAGAACTTCAAATAAAACACACCACGATTTAGCACAAGATTTTTTCAAAAATCTATATAATAAAAAAGCCTTTAGAGAAATATCTTCAGAACAGTACTACGACGAGCAAGCACAGCAGTTTCTTGCCGATAGATACATCACAGGAACTTGCCCTAAGTGTAGCAACGAGAACGCCTACGGCGATCAATGCGAAAAATGTGGTTCTACCCTAAGTCCCTCAGAATTAATTAACCCCAAATCGGCGTTGAGCGGATCTATTCCAGTTTTGAAGGAAACCAAAAACTGGTATTTGCCATTAGATGAAATACAAAAAGACTTCTTAAACGACTATATCAACAACAATACCCATTGGAAATCAAATGTTTCAGGACAATGCAAAAGTTGGTTAAATGATGGCTTGAGAGAACGCGCCATGACCCGCGATTTGGACTGGGGAATACCAGTTCCGGTTGAAGGTGCGGACGGGAAAGTGCTTTATGTTTGGTTTGAAGCTCCTATTGGTTACATTTCTGCTACCAAAGAATTGCGCCCCGATGATTGGGAACAATGGTGGACCGGAGATACCCGTTTGGTGCATTTTATAGGCAAAGACAACATTGTTTTTCACTGTATCATTTTCCCAGCAATGTTGCATTTGCGTGGCGACGGCTATGTGGTTCCAACGGATGTTCCTGCCAATGAATTTTTGAATTTGGAGGGACAAAAAATCAGCACTTCACGCAATTGGGCAGTTTGGCTCAATGAATATTTGGTTGACTTACCCAATAAGCAAGACGAACTTAGGTATGTATTAACCTCTATTGCCCCTGAAACCAAAGACAGTGAATTTACCTGGAAAGACTACCAAACACGCGTAAACAGTGAATTGGTGGGCATTTACGGTAATTTCGCAAACCGTGTTTTGGTGTTAATGAATAAGTTTTATAACGGTGCCATTCCTGCCAAAACCCATAATTTCAATACAACTGAACTTTGCAATACCTACATTGCTCCGATAGCCAAACTTATTTCAGAATATAAATTTAGAGATGCACAATTTGGATTGATGGAATTGGCCAGATTTGGAAATAAATATTTGGCAGAACAAGAACCTTGGAAATTAATCAAAACCGATGAGGCCGCCGCCGCATCAGTGCTTCAATTTGCAAGTGAAATACTCTTGAATTTGGCTGTTTTGTCGGAAGTTTTCTTACCAAACACATCTCAGAATCTATTAAATCAATTGAATATACAAATTTCAGAGGATGAAAAAAGAGCATTTTGGGAAGGCACAAAGTGGCTAGATATTCCAGCAAATCATAACATAGGCGAAGTATCATTGTTGTTCCAAAAAATTGAAGACGATGTAATTGAAATGCAAATGAACAAACTTCAACAATCGTTGGTTGACAATTTGGCTTCTGCAGCCCCTGTAGCTCCTTCAAAAACAGACGTGACGCAAGTTGCTGAGCCTAAAGCTGAAATCCAATACGACGACTTTGCAAAGCTAGATTTGCGTGTTGCAAAGGTGCTAACCTGCGAAAAAGTTGAAAAAGCCGATAAACTTTTGAAATTGACTTTAGAAGTTGGAACAGAAACTAGAACCGTTGTTTCTGGAATTGCTTTGCATTTTACCCCTGAAGAAGTAATTGGAAAATCAGTTTTGTATTTGGCAAATTTAGCACCCCGAAAAATGAGGGGAATTGAAAGCCAAGGTATGATATTGATGGCTGAAAATTCTGATGGTAAACTTTATTTCATGCAACCTTCTGCCAACATCGACAGCGGCAGTGGTGTTAGCTAAAAAATGAATTAACGAATATCACGGAGATATTCATTCACTTTTTCTTTGTAGTAAGGATTTAAATTGGCAGGCGTACGACGTAATGCCTCCTTTTCTTGGATTTTCTTTTTGTTTTGCTCAATGATATCCATTGGCACCGAAGTTGGCAACTGCTCACCTTTGTTCG
>CANKVM010000053.1 GCA_947487175.1 Flavobacteriales bacterium
TTCTTAAAAATTCTTGCGAGATGCTATTTACAATCGAGTTCATGACTTTGGTCCAAAATTGGGTTGCAAAAATAACATTTTATTTTACAATCTCAAACCTTTTCTTAAGAATTTTTAAAATCATCTTCAATTACAGCTTTTAAACCCTGTAATTTGGGTTAGACGGGTTAGACAGATTAGACGGATTAGACAGATTAATTTTAGGGTTTATAAAAGTTTATGAGAGATTATAATCGTTTATAAAGGTTGGTAAGCAAAGAATATACAGCGAAGCGTCAACTTTTGAGATTAGACAGATTAGACTGGTTAGACGGATTAATTTTAGGGTTTATAAAAGTTTAAGAGAGATTATAAGCGTTTATAAAGGTTGGTAAGCAAAGAATATACAGCGAAGCGTCAACTTTTGAGATTAGACAGATTAGACTGGTTAGACGGGTTAGACAGATATTTGAGGTTAGTCGCTTCAAATCAAACAACGAAGCGTCAACTTTTGAGATTAGACAGATTAGACTGGTTAGACGGGTTAGACAGATATTTGAGGTTAGTCGCTTCAAATTAAACCGCGAAGCGTCAACCTAAAAAACGTACCAGTAATAACTACCCACACTTCCTATACACTTAGGATTCATTTTCAAATCACGGAAATATTCCTGGGCATGAATCGTGTCGTTGGTGATTAGTCCTTCTGCTCCATCTTTGATAAACTTATCAAACAAATCCGATTTTTCTTCTAAATTGTACCAAGGAAATCCTTTTGCCTGCAAATAATAAAAATCAACACATCCCGATTGATCTGGACCTACCAACCAATA
Organism: Flavobacteriales bacterium; assembly: GCA_947487175.1. GTDB lineage: Bacteria > Bacteroidota > Bacteroidia > NS11-12g > UBA955 > VMCP01. The sequence continues at coordinate 813 of CANKVM010000053.1, forward strand.
TTTTCTTTGAGCAGATAAATATCTAATTTTTTCTTGATTTTGAGGGACAATCAACTCCCTAGCAACCCTGAAATTTTGTTCTTGCCAATTTCTATTGATTCTTGCCCATGCCCAAACCGGAGACAACATCAATAAAACAAGCATTAATTGCTTCATGAGGCCGTTTTGAAGCCTACTCCAACCCCACACGCCAATTAGCAATACAAATGGCGCAAATAGCAGCGTATAGTATCCATGGACCCTTAATTGATATTGCATGGCCACATAAAATAACAAAACACCAAAAAACACAAACAAAACTCTTAGGTCATGAATTCTCTTTTTAACAACGAAATAAATTCCAGTTACAAACATCAACAAAAAGCCATATCCCACCCAAGTTTCTGGAATATCTTTAAAAACGTTATCTAATAATGTTTGTGCCCTATTTCCCCATCCCTCAATAAATCTCACTTCATGAACAAACTCATAAATGCCATTCATAGATGTTAATATATTCGCCCAATAATACCATCCTAAACTTGCTGATATCACAACAAAACCCATTATCAATATTGGAATCATAGCCAATTTGCGATATGTTTTTTGTTGAATAATATCCCCCAAGAAAACAAACCCAGGAATTAAAAACATAATTTTTGTCATTCCGGCCAATGTCATCAGTAATACAGTAAACAAAGCCCATTTCAAAGACGGACGCTCCATATACTTCTGAAAACCAAACCAACCCCAAATCATTGCAGTCAACGCCAGTAAATCAGGCACAGCATTGATACTGTGATAATAAAACTCTGGAATTCCAATGAGTCCCAAACCGCATAAAAATGCCAAAAAATCACTTTGAAAATAATAATGGGCCAAATAAAACATGCCTATTATGGCGAAAATTCCAATGATTAAACTCAAGTATCTGTGGGCGTTTTGAGAAAATCCAAAAGCCTTGTATATCAAAGCCAATGTATAATCGTAAGAAGTAAACTGAGGTCCAGTAATTCCATTGGTATGGTATCGTTTGTCGATTCTGGGATATAAAATATTCATATCCTCTTGATAGTAATTTCGGGCAACAGCCAGCGTATTACATTGCCTCCAAACGTGGTTTCCAACAGCGGGTAATTTTAAATAGGTAAAATGCGATAGAATTTGCATCAATATAAGCACAAGTATGAAGTGCCACCTTTTAAAACGACTTAAAAACGACTCCATCAATTACAATTTACCAAGTATGATCAATTACAATTCTTGGTTTGCCTTGAATTGCCTTGAATATCAAAGAAAAATATCCTGACTTGGGACTTGAACTTTCATCGATATGCCATTTACCCAAAACTTCGCAAATACTAGCCTGTTGCTCTATCCATTGCATTTTTACGATTTCAAATCGCAAAGTACCCATCGCTTCTTTTGAGGGATAATTTTTCTTGTAAGAATCAGAAACGGCTTGGTATCCATATCGTGGACCTTTGGAGGTGATAAACAACATTGAATCGGACTGCCAATAACCCTTCATAAATCCATCTACGCTCCCATTATTCCATTGTATAATTTGATCATCCAAAACTTTTTGAACATCCACAAATGAATATTTTGGCATTTGATTGAATTTCCTGTGAAACTCTTCATGGTGAATTCTATCGCCGTAGCCACAGCCATTCACACTTATTGTAATTACAATCCCTAATAATATACGAAAAAATATTCTCATTTTCAAATTTATAGTATCCATACTATTCCTAAACCCAAAACATTGTGATATACACCTGCTCCTTGATAAAACGTTGGATTGCTTACTGTTGATTTTAATAAACTCATTAAACTATAGTTAAATGAAGCGGTAACAGCGAAGTTTTTACCAACTGGATATTTTGCATTTACATCAAGTAGCAACCCAATTTTTTCATAATCCAATTCCAAATTATTTGAGAAACCCTCCGATTCAATTATTGATAACAAATATTGACCATGCAAACCGGCATTCACATGTAGTTTGTTTTTATAAACCCAACCATAATAAAAACCTAAATCAAGTGCCGAATAATGCAAATGAAAGGCTGTAACAGTAGGATCGTCTATGTTGAAAGATCTCCTACTTCCTCGCTCCGAAATACCCATCATCATTTCTAAGGTTTTGTTATTTTCTAGCTTTAATCCGCTGTGAAGTGACAATTGATAACCCAATTTATTATATCCTGAAGAATTATCACCATCCATTTGACAGGCTAACAATTGAAATGAAGGATAATAATAGAGTTTACCTGCACTTAATTCACTGGGATAATTTTTTGATTGGCCAAATACACCAGAAATAGTGAGGGCAAAAAGACTTATTACAATTGATTTCACTCTAGAAAACTTATTTTTGTAGCAATATCTTTGATAATGACCGAAAAAACAATTAATGTGGATTTTTTAATCGTAGGTGCTGGAATTGCGGGAACCACATTGGCGTTAGAATTAAGCAAACTGAACCAATCTATTTTGATGATTGATAACAATTACCCGTTAAGTAGTTCTCGTGTTGCCGCTGGTTTAATTAGTCCTATGGTGCCTCGTAATGTTCGCAAAACATGGAAATGCGATGAAATTTTCCCTCATGTTTTTGAATATTATCAAGCATTTGAAAAAGAATGGAATACTTCATTCATGGAAGTGATACCAAGTTTACAAATTCATAAAAATTTACGTCAGGTTCATAATTGGACCATACGCGCAGGAGAACCTGGCTTCGATAAGTATTTAAATATTCATGCACCTCAACTTCCAGCATGCATGAAACCGTTAAATTTTGATTGCATTGAAGTGCTTCAAACGGGTCGATTGGATGTGTTTAAATTCTTGGAAACTGCTAAATCGCATTTCAGCAATAAAAACATACATTACATAGAGGAAGCGTTCAATTATGAAGAATTGAAACAATCAAATTCGGTTTGGAATTACAAACATATCCAAGCGTCAAAAGTCATCTTCGCTGAAGGACTCGGAATATTAGAGAATCCATTTTTTCAATACTTACCGTTTAACCCTTCGGGTGGAGACATTGTTAAAGTTGAAATACAAAATATCCCTCAAACTCATATTTTAAAAAAGAAAGAATGGCTCATTCCCGTTGGAAATGACCAATGGATTGGAGGAAGCACGTATCATTCAAACGATTTATCGGTAAATCCCGAACAAAAGGATGCAGATTGGTTAATACAAGAATTTGAATCTTGGGTAGGACAACCTGTAAAGTTGTTGTCGCATGTGAAGGGAATCAGGCCTACCGTAGCGGAGAGGAGGCCTTACTTGGGTCAACATCCAAATCTCAATAATTTGTTTGTTTATAATGGTCTAGGTAGCAAAGGGAGTTCTCTTGCAAGTATTTTAAGCAAGCATTATGCAGAACATTTAATCCAACAAACAGAAATAGATGCTGAATTAGATATCAATCAATTTAATTATTTAGTTTCGAAATAAACTCGATAAAATCATCCGGATTGGCAATGATTCTGCAATTCGGAGGAGTTTTCAAATCTTTTCGTTTTGTTACTTGACTTCCAGTCAAACAAATTGTTCTATCTGGCCATTTCCTTGTAATTGTATTGATATAGACTTGAATAGGCATATTGCTATTGGGGTTTGTAATGGCACAAAACAACACATCTGGTTTGTGCACCTTGAACATTTGATCTAAATCATCAATAGGAGTAGATGAGCCAATATAAATTACCATGTGACCACGTGATTTAAGAATGTAAGAAGCAAATAACAAACTCAATTCATGGTTTTCACCATTTGGCAAGAATAAGATAAACTTTTTCGCATTTGGCAACATTGGGGTTGTAATCTGATCTATTGAAGAATACATTCGTTGCTTAATGAGATTGGTTATGAAGTGTTCATGGGCAATATTGGTTGATCCACTTAACCACAATATTCCAACATGTTGAAGCAATGGAAATATAATACGTGCTGTAGTTTCTTCAATTCCCAACTTTAATATATTGATGGAAAGGACTTTATTAAACTCTTTTTCGTCAAAACCAAACATTGACGTTGTTAGAGATTGAATTTGACTTTGATACGTTGAGTTGCTTTCTGAAATGGTTAATGTACGGCGTTGAACTTCTTCACGCGACATTTCAGCAATTTTGCTGATTTTATGACCATGTGAATTTAATAACGCCACATTCATCATGTATTTCAAATCGTCCTCTTCGTAATATCGAATGTTCGTATCGGTACGTTTAGGAACCAACATACCATAGCGTTGTTCCCAAATTCTTAAGGTAAAAGCTTTGATTCCAGTAATATTTTCTACATCTTTAATGAAGTACTTATCTCTAAAATCTCGTTTAGATTTAATAATCGTCCGACTTTTTTTCGTTTCGATTGTTATATTGTCGTTCATCAGTTATGAAAATAGTTATTTGTGGTAGTTCCGGTCTAGTTGGCAAAGTGCTAATTAATGAGTTAAAAAAGCGAAATCATACAATTATCTCGTTAATTCACGAGAGTAACAATCAAAGTGGCAAAAAAGATTTTACTTGGAACATTTTTTCCAAAAAAATTGATATTCAAGCGTTTTCAAATGCAGATTGTGTTGTGAATTTGGCAGGCAGTAACATTGCACAGTCTTGGTCAAAGAAGAATAAAGAGAGCATTTATCACTCAAGAATTGATGGAAATAATTTATTATTTGAAACTTTACAAAAATTAGATATAAAACCAAAACGATTTATATCAGCTTCGGGTATTGGTTATTATAACGACCCACTTCTTGAAAAAACGGATGAAACCGGAAGCCATGGATCAGGTTTTTTGGCAGATGTTTGCATCGATTGGGAAAAAACAGCCCTCCAAATGAATGAACTTGGTATTGAAACAAGTATTGTTCGAACCGGTTTGGTACTTGCCAATGAAGGTGGCGTTTACCCCGTTATTGCAAAATTTAAAAAAATCGGATTGATTCCCACCACAGGAAATGCGAAGAACATGTGGAGTTGGATCCACGTTCTAGATTTGGTAAACATGTATATTGCACTCATTGAAGGAACCCTGCCACAGGGAATATATAACGGCGTTGCTCCAAATTCTTGTTCCCAGGGCGAAATTGCCAAAAGAATTATTACTGAAATGAAAAATGCCAATAAATTTGCATTGAATTTGAATTTCACACCCAATGTACCAGCTTTTGTTTTGAAACTTATCATGGGAGAACAAAGTATATTGGCCCTAACCAATCAAAATATTTATCCTGCTAAAGCATTAAACAATGGTTTCGATTTTCAATATGAAACCATTCAAAAAGCGATCCATCAATTGATTCATGAACAATAAATTTGCATATTTTTGGTTTCGGAGGGACTTGAGAGTTGCCGACAATCATGGTTTGTACCGAGCATTAATGAGTGGTTACGCGGTAAAGCCTATCTTTATTTTTGACACTACAATTTTAAATAGACTTACGGATAAAACTGATGCGCGATTGCAATTCATTCACAATCAAATTTCTATTTTGAAGGATATTTTTAATGGCAAATCAAATGATTATCCGATTTTGCATAGCGACATTGAAGTTTGGCATGGGAATCCCATTGATGTTTGGAAAGAGATTTTAAGTTCCGATGAAGTTGCTGGAGTTTATACCAATGCCGATTATGAGCCATCTGCCATAGAGCGCGACGCGAAAATTGCAACTCTTTGCCAAGAATTTAATTGCAGTTTTTCCAGTTTCAAAGACCAAGTTGTCTTCGAAAAAAGTGAAGTAACCAAAGACGATGGATTGCCTTACACCGTGTTTACTCCTTACATGAGAAAGTGGAAAGTCCGTTATACAGCACATCCACCAATCAATTATCCCTCAGAAAACAATCTAGATAAATTGGCAAACTTCACCTACGGCGAAATGCCGAGTTTGAAAGATTTAGGATTTTCACCCTCTCCCATTGAAATACCATCGTCAACTGTGGAGCAAGGCAGAATTAAAAACTACGAACAAACCCGCGATATTCCTTCTGTGTTAGGAACCAGTAGATTAAGTGTGCATTTGAGGTTTGGAACCATCAGCGTAAGAGAAAAGGTAAGCAAAGGTTTTAAACTGAGTGATAAATGGGTCAATGAACTTATTTGGAGAGAGTTTTACATGCAAATTTTGTTTCACTTTCCAAGGGTTTTGAAGGAATCGTTTAAAACTCAATACGATCGAATTGAATGGATCAACAACGAAAGTGATTTCGAAAATTGGAAAGCCGGAACTACAGGCTACCCAATTGTTGATGCAGGAATGAGGGAATTGAATACGACTGGATTCATGCACAACAGGGTGCGCATGATTGTTGCAAGTTTTTTGACCAAACATTTGCTTATTGATTGGCGTTGGGGAGAATCGTACTTTGCCGATAAACTACTGGATTTCGAGCTTGCTAGCAACAACGGTGGTTGGCAATGGGCTTCTGGAAGCGGTGTTGATGCAGCACCTTATTTCAGGGTATTCAATCCTACCCTACAAACCCAAAAATTCGATTCTGAATTTAAATATATCAAACAATGGGTTCCAGAATATGGCACCAAAGATTATCCGCAACCCATTGTTGAGCATAGTTTTGCCAGAGATCGGTGTTTGGTGGTTTATAAGGCTGCTTTGAACCGGGAAGGTTTATAATGGTTTATAATCGTTTATAAAGGTTTAGACTCAAATGCGTAGCGGTCTAAACGCTTGGCAAAGCATCTAAACCTAATCTGTCTAATCCTCCCGAAAGCTTTCGGGATAACCCGTCTAATCGGTCTAATCTATTTACCAGGTTTAAGCGCCAACAAGTAACTCTTAATAAATGGCCACAAATCTCCGTCCATTACGTTTTGAACGTTGCTAGTTTCCGTTTCAGTTCTAACGTCTTTGATGAGCTTGTATGGATGGAAAACGTAGTTTCTAATTTGAGAACCCCATTCGTTTTTCATTTTACCAGATTCAATTTCTTCGCGGGCAGCATTTCGCTTTTGAACTTCTAATTCATACAATCGGCTTTTCAGCATTTGCATGGCACGTTCTCTGTTACCTAACTGACTTCTATCTACCTGACAAACAACAACAATACCGGAAGGTATGTGTGTTAACTGAACTTTGGTTTCAACCTTGTTTACGTTTTGTCCTCCAGCACCACCACTTCGTGAGGTATGAAGTTCAACGTCGTTCGGTTTAATCTCAATTTCAATGGTATCATCAACAAGTGGATAAACATAACAACTTGCAAAAGAAGTATGTCGGCGTGCGCTACTATCGAAAGGAGAAATACGCACCATACGGTGTACTCCGTTTTCGCCTTTTAAATATCCGAAAGCAAATTCACCACCGGTAAATTCGAGTGAAATGCTTTTTATACCGGCAACCTCACCATCTGTTCTGTCGAGTTCATTGACTTTAAAACCATTTTTCTCACCCCACATGATGTACATACGCGATAAAATTTGGGCCCAGTCGCAACTTTCAGTTCCACCTGCACCTGCATTAATTTCGAGAACACATCCTAGATGATCTTCTTCACTTTGGAGCATGTTTTTAAACTCCAAATTCTCAATGGCTTCAACGGATTTGGCATATTGTTCTTCAACTTCGGCTGCGGTACTTTCGCCAATTTCTTGGAATTCAACAAGAATTTCAAGGTCGTCGAGCAAGGCTTGAACTTTGGCAAAGCCATCTGTCCAAACTTTTTTATCTTTAATTTTCCTTAGGTGTGCTTCAGCTTTTTTCGGATCGTTCCAAAAGCTAGGATCTAAGGTTTGTTCCTCTTCGTCTGCAATCTCTGCTAGTTTTCTATCGAGGTCAAAGATACCTCCTCAAAGCCTCTGCACGGCCTTTTATATCTTTATGCTGTTCTGCATTCATGGTACAAAGGTACGAAAAATTAATAAAACGTGGTCATACAATAAATGAGAATTCGCAGAAAAACTAACAATTTTTGAAGGACAGAACGGACCTGTTCGAGAAATTCAACATCTATCAATTATTCATAATCGGCGCCAACAATCCCCCTAAAGAAATCCACGGAGCGGTGATGTTAATTCGTTGATCAATTAAAAATTGCAAAAAATACTCATTTAAAAAAAATCCGATTATTGCTTTCAAGTGATTTGCTACATATAGATTACAATATTGAAATTTTATTATTAAATTGCAGCATTAATCCATTGTGATAAAAACACTTAAACAGTGCATATCGATTTTTGTTTTGCTTATTACCACCTTGGTATCGGCGCAGCCATTCATCAAAAAAGGAGATTTATTTGGAGAAACTGTTTTTCTAGAAGGTAGTCCTAGAAATGAAAACGACGCCACTTTATGCTTGTATTCGATTTCAAAAGGCAATGACTTAATTGAAGTTTATGCAGATAAATTGCGGTGGTTTGAAGGTGAAAAATCATTCACGAAATCTTGGGTCAATTCAAACAAGCAACCTCAAATTATCCCTCAAAATAAAACAAATTATTATTTTACAGGAGGAAACAAATCTGGGCCGCAATATGGTTATAAGAAATTGAAATTGAACAACATATACCCAAATATTGATTTAATCTATGAACTAATAAATGGCGACTTGAAGTATTCTTTTGATTTACATAAAAATGCGAGAATTGAAGAAATTCAATTTGAAATTTCTGGTACTGATTTTATAGAATCGACACCCCAAAATATCAAAATCTCAATTGATTCGAGTACTTGGGAAGAAAATGGCATTCGATTGATTTCAGCGGAAAATGCAAAAAATGTATCTGGAAACAATTGCTATTTCCGCAAAATAAAGAATCAAATATTCGGATTTGATTTGCAAAACCAACAACTAAAACCACCCTATATTATTGATCCTTTCATTAAAAAAATAAATTCTTTAAAAGCGAATCACTATTCAAAAAATAAAACCAAAGTATCTTGGCAGTACGGGGAAAATACTGCATTCGATTTAGAATATGACATCAATGGAAATGTATACATTTACGGAGGGAATGGATATACTGATAGTTTATATACGGCATTTTTAAACCCATATTCGCCACTGCATAATAACTTTTTTAAAACAGCAAAATATGATAAATTCGGGGATTTAATTTGGATTTTTAAAGGCTACGATTCAACTGCTAAATTTCAGGGAATTGGTTATAGCGCTGGCATTTGGGTGGATAAAGATGATGAAGAAGTTTATTGCCTTAACAATTTTGATTATGTTAAATCTAGCAGGGTAATTGGATTAAATAAAAGTGGAACTTTCAATTCATTCGCCCCCACTAAAAACCAAGGTGATTGCAATGAGGTTTTACCGCCCATGCCAAACTCCCGAAATTCTAAAATTACAATAATTGGTTCTGATTTAATAAAGTATAACATTAGAACAATAAATGAAATTCACAAAGATTCATCGATCATTTCCTATAACAACACCCCTTTTTATGGAAATTTAATGGGTATTACCGGATTTCCACAAAACAATAATATCTATACAATTGTCAGATATGGTAAAAACTTCGGAATTGGAATTGAACTGATAAAGCAGACCAATACTTTGGATACATTTGTTTGGATAAAAGAAATTAGCACATATAAAACAAACCGATATCCCGTAGATTATTCATATTTCTTTAGGCAAAAAAATATTGGTTTAGGAATAGGCGCAAGCAACAGTTATACCGGAAATTTAATTTCTGCAAATGATTCAACTATCGTTTATTTTGATGGAATTACTATTTGTACTTATAAAGCATCTAATGGAAATCAATTGACTAAAGATACTGTTCCTAAAAATAATTTTCTTCTAACTCAAGGCGTTGCCATCGACCCATGCAACAACATTTTTATTGCAGGTGATAGCTCTAAAATTTATTGTTATCACCTTAAAGACACCCTACTCACGCTCAAAAAAATACTCAATATCGACAACAAAAAACAACGCTATTTGTTCGATTTGGAATACAATGCACAAAGTAATTTGATTTATGTTACTGGCGATTCAATTCTGGCGGCTATACAAAGTCCTTTTGCTTGCAAAGACAGTAGCATGATCACCTTGCTCGATTCTGTAAATAATATTTGTTACAAACCCATTGTAGCAGGTTTAAAATCAAATGACATTGGTTCAATGTATTCATTCGAATGGACAGACACCACCAAACACGTTGTGGTAAAAACGGTTGACAAATTGGGTGTATCTAAAGATACGTTGACTAATCCAACCGAAGGACATGTTTACAAAGTTCGGATCATGAAGAACAAAACAAATATGGGGCTGTTTACCGATTTGTATTTCAATGTGTTAAAATCGTCCAAAGACACTCAAACCATTCATGGTTGCATAGGCAATTCTATTAAAGTTGCCCGTAAGTCGTTTCTTGCGAATGCCACCATCAATGATACCTTAACCAATGCAGTAGGATGTGATTCCGTAATTACCTATAAAATAGTGTTCCACCCTACTTTTAAAGACACCTTTCATTACAAAGGCTGCATTGGCGATACATTGAAATTTGGCAACAAATTCATCACTTCATCGGGAATTTACCATGACACTTTCAAAACAATATGGCTCTGCGATTCTTTTGTTTTGAGGGACGTAAAATTCTTTGGAACTACAGATACTCAAACCATACACATTTGCAGAAACACCTATTTCAAAGTGGGTAAAAACATCTATTCAAAAGCTGGATTCTATTCCGATACGTTTCAAAACACCCATTCATGTGACTCCATCATTTGCACCAAGCTATTCGTCCACAACGACACAACATACAATGTAAAACACCAAATTTGCAGCACAGATTCAATCAATCTCGCTGGGAAATACAGAAAAAGAGCAGGGATTTATACTGACAGCTTTCATGGGTTTTGGAGTTGCGACTCTGTGATTCATCACCAACTCGTTGTTCACAAAACATCTACAGATACTGTTAAATTTCATTTGTGCAAAGGACAAGTGGTTTATATTAACGGCAATAAATATAACTCACCTAGTGAATTTTCAAGTGAATTAAAAAACCAGTTTGGGTGTGATTCGTTAGTGCATTATGTCATTACCCAATCAAATATGATTGCTGATTTCAATATCGACACGACAGACAATCCCATGTTGATTTTCAAAAACAAATCAGTGGGGAATGCCAAATTCTTTTGGGATTTCGGGGATCAAACCAAAGACTCAACTACCAAAGACCCAACCCATACTTACAACAACGATCAAACCCATTTTGTGCGCATTTGTTTGAGCATTGTAGACAGTTTTGGGTGTAACGATACAATTTGCCAATCGGTTGAAATATCAAAATTAACTTATTGGATATTTAACAGTTTTAGCCCTGGATCAGACGGCTACAACGACATTTTCAAAATTGGCCATAAAGGTGGAAGTTTTAATTATAACATGATGGTTTATAGCCGTTGGGGCGCATTGGTTTATGAAACGCAAAATGCCTCCATTAAGGACGAAAGTAAATTCTGGAACGGCAGAGTCATGAACTCCGGCGAAGATTGTCCTGAGGGAAGTTACTTTGTCATCTACCAATTATTTGTAAACGGAGCCACCAATCCCCCAAAAGAAATCCATGGCGCAGTGATGTTAATTCGTTGATGGAAATAGGTTATTCATTTATCTTTGTCATAAATTTGCAATGTTTGCGAGTATTTATTTGAAATACAATAAAATAAATAGAATTTGCATTGCTTTAATAATTAAAACTTGAAATTACGCTTTATGAAATCCTTCAGGACATATGCCTTTTTATTATTCATTTTATCGTTTGGGGTATTTAATAAAAGCACAGGCCAAGTTTGTCCGGCAGTTTTAAACACAAAGTATGTTTCATTAGTCGTTCAATTTGCACAATTATCTTCTATTAAAGGACATAGCGTAGTAGCAGTTAAAGGAGGATTCTGGCTTACAGGAACTGCAACTTTAGCAAATGGCGATATTGATTTTTTTTACTCAAAATTGAATGACACCGGAAAAGTAATTTTGTTCAAAACAATAGGACTTCCAACAAAAGAGGGTGGATTTGCAGTTAAACTAGCATCAACTCCTTCAGGTGGAATTATCATCACTGGACAAAATTACGACAATTCAATTTCAGCGTATTTGGGTGCTATTGCATCTATTGACAATACTGGCAACCTCAAATGGTATCGCAAAACAGCATCGAATGGAAATTCAAGCAAATTGGATGCAATTCGAGGCGTGATGGTAGAACCAAATGGTGATGTAGTTTGTGTTGGTGATGCTCAACAATATTCAAACTTAAGTTACTCTAGGGCGCTGATTATAAAACTAGATAGTAATGGAAATCAAATATTCATTAACCAAATAAATGTTGGTATTTCTGGAAATAATGAACAAACACATCCTACGGATGTTAAAAGCACAAAAAATGGTTATTTAATTGGGGGTTGGACTACAAATTCTCAAAATGCATTTTTACTACTCGTGAATAAAACAACCGGTGCATCCATCAATTGCGTTTATCTAAAAAGCTATTACAGATTTAGTTCCGACCATATTTTGCCATTGCCTTCAGGGAAAGTATTTTTATTCGGCTTTACCGATATCACTGGGAATCCCAATGGATTTATTGCTGCCATAAACTTGAATACGGGTAAAATAGAATGGCAAAAAGGCATTCCAATCGCTTCAAATTCAAAAGATTACTGCGGATATGCAATTCTTGAAAATGAAAACTTATTTGTCTCAACTCAGACTACAGATTTAAATAGTGGCATAACAAAACAGTCCATTCTCACAATTGACACGAATGGGAATTACAAAAATGGAAATTTGATTTATAACGGATCAAGTGGATTTAGAACATCAAACGCCTGTAGTGATTTTGATGTGCTCACTTCTGGTGGTTTGGTGTTTTATGGTCAAGACAATGCTACCTCAGCTGTTCATTTAAATTTTGCAATTGTTAGTCCATGTAATTCAAGTGAATGTGCCATTCACAAAGACAATTTCGTACCATACAATACAAATGCAGAACTTGTATCAATGAATTGTACCAATCATTTTATTTCCGATGTTTCCAAAGAGTCTCCAACAGTAATTGATATTAATATAAATAGAGACCTTATTTGTAAAGACAAAGAAATTGATGAACTCGATTATTGGCTATTAAACAGCTTTAGTCCGGGCGCAGACGGCTATAACGACATATTCAAAATTGGCCATAAAGGACGTGATTTCAATTACAATATTATGATTTACAACCGTTGGGGAGAATTGGTGTATGATACACAAAATGCGTCTATCAAAGACCAAACCAAATTTTGGAATGGACAAGTAATGAACGACGGAGTTGATTGTCCTGCCGGAACATATTTCGTTATTTATCAATTATACCTCGAAGGTCCCTCAAAATCAGCGAAGGAAATCCACGGCACTGTGAATTTGATAAAATAATGACTTTTTTCTTGTTTAAAACCCTTTTTGTAAGGAGTTAAATCAAGCATAATTTCCAGTACTAGATTGGATAGTATTTTTAACCCTACTTGGATTTTCAGCAATTGCTACTACAATTACCAAACAAATGTAACCATAGGTTTAGAATGAGACAATTGCTCACTCTTTCTACTTTCATTCCGATTGCAATGCACTATGTGAATTTGACTTGGAATGTTTTCAAATAACAATTCATTAGACACAGTAATTTGCTTTGCATTCTTTGTAATTTTTGATCCTGCATGCTCCAAATAAATCCACGTTGCCTCCTCCTCTAATTCCCACCCGAGCATTGTGCAATCAACCACATTGAATTTGCCATTTTTGTCCTGGATTTTCAAAGCAAAGTGCTTTTTTACGTATTTATTCAAGGCCAATTTATTGCTTTCGCTTTTAACCAAAGATTGAAATTTAACCTTTTCCGATTTATAAATCGCTTCTTGAATATCATCAGTGAAAACTTTAATACTCACTCCCATTTTGCCCGATTTGCTGTTCCAAGCAATTTCTGTTACACCCACAAAAAATGGATGCACAAACGACATCATCGATACCATCAAAAGGGCAAACAGGCATTTACTGAAGTTTTTCAATAATTAAAGTTTTAGAATTAAATTGCGTGCCCGCAAATTTAGACAAAGATGTCAGACTTTTTACTTTGGTTTCAACTTGGATTAAATCACATCACCGATTTACAAGGCTACGACCACATGCTTTTTTTACTGGTTACAACGGTCGTTTTTAAATTGAGGGACATAAAACAGGTGCTCATTTTAATTACCGGATTTACAATTGGGCATTCAATTACATTGGTTTTAAGTACGTTGAATATACTATCCCTCAATACAAATTTGATAGAATTGTGCATAGCCATTACCATTTTCATTACTGCGGCTTATCAAATCTTACAATTGAAATTAAAAAATAACAACGTTTCTTTAAAATGCGAGTTTGTATTAATTTCATTATTTGGTTGTATTCTTGGTCT
>CANKVM010000054.1 GCA_947487175.1 Flavobacteriales bacterium
ATTTTGGCAAAACCGTTTAGGGGATTTATTCAACAATTGAATACAAATTCTAAGCAATTGAACGAATTGGCTGCTCAATTTAATTTGTCATTGACTCCAGAGAATTTGAGGGCAGAATTCAAAGAAATTATCCCTCCAATTCATGAAGAAGTTTGGTATACTGTAAACGAATTTTTCACCGGATACGCAGTAAAACAAAAAACTGGATTTACCCTTTACGATACCGCAGGAAAAGTAATTAATAAAAATCCAATTCCAAACATCAATATCCAAGCACAAAAGTTATTTATTGCCAAAGAAAAGAAACAATTGAAATGGTTTAATCCCAAAACCAAAACCATGTCTACCAATTCTGTAGATGAAATTTCCATCTTAACAGATCATTGGCTAGGTGGTTTAAATAAAGGGGTTTGGAATATTTATACCGTGGATGAATCCGTTATTAGCATTACTAACGACAAAGGCACAGTTTTCAAAGACTTTGAAGCAATTTCACCTGCAGAAAAAGAAGGATTTATTATTGCCCAAAAGAAGGGATTGTGGGGATTAATTAATGAAAAAGGAAATGTACTGTTAGACTTTAAGTTTTTAGACATCAATTTTACAGATGTTCCAAACCAATATATTGTAAGAATTCCAGTTCAAGGCAACCCAGATGAATCTACTTGGGGTGTTTATAATGGATTGACCAACAAATACACGATTGATCCGGTTTTTGACGGAATCAGTTATGAAGATTTTAGTGGATATTGGTTGGTTCCATTCAATGAAAAGAATGCCTGGCTAGATTCAAAAGGTAATTTATTTGCAGAATAATTTAATACCCAATTGCGCCGTATCTTTGCAAAAATTGCAAATCTGGCCCCTTCGTAGAATGGATACTACATGAGTCTCCGGAACTTAAAATACAGGTTCGATTCCTGTAGGGGCCGCTAATATTTAGAATTCTATTTCGTCAATTTCTTCATCGGTTGGAAGTTCCAAAGCGGCAACAGATTGAATCGCATTTCCAGCAATTCCTTTTACCGAACCATACATTTCAATGGTGTTGACGACCACCTTTTCTATTTGCTTTTCTCTTTCTTTCCAAATTTTAAGCATGGCGCGTTTTTCCGTTTCCAAACCGGCTTTCATTTGGGTAAATCCTTCAACAATGGCTTCAATTCTCATTCTGAATTCGCTACTTGTTAAAAAATCATACAACATTGTCATTTTATCGCCTTTGTTTTCTTGAGAAACCAACGCCAAGCTCACACGAATTAAAGATTCCCTCAAAATTGCTGCAAGACTTTTAAAATCTTCGAATTTACAAATCCAAATTCCGTTAATTTGACCCATTCTTTCCATTCCAGCGGGCATTGCTTCGGTAACAATTACACCAATATCCACGCCTTTTTCTCGCATGTCGTTCTTGAACTTTTCTATCCAATTCGATTGAAATTCTTTGGTGCGTTTGCTTTCATAATAGATTCTGCCGCAGTTTGCTGCATCTCTGGTATTTACCATTTGAATACAATCGCCACCCCTAGCTCCTTTTTTAATTTCTTCAATAGTGTCTAATGGAAATTCACTTGTTAGCCATTCTTCAATTGCCAATTCCAAAATTTCACCTTGCATTTGCATCGAACCCTGCTCCTGTTTGCGTCTCATTTCAGAAGTTAATTTCTTCTGATCTTCAAGCTGTTTTAAAAGTTCGCGCATTTTCATTTCGTTACGCTCTTCTTCTACGCGTTTTATTTTTTCTTTTTCGAGGGATATGATCTCGTTTAAGCGCGTTTGAGACTCCGCTTCTAGGGTTTCCTTCATTTCATCCTTTTCGCGCTTTAATTTCTCTATGTCGGCCTTTGCCCTGTTTAATTCCTTTAATTGCAAAGATTTTTCATTGAGCTCTTCTTGCATCGACTTCAAAACTTCAGAATTTTCATCTTGAAGCTTATTTTTCAATTCTGCCTCCAAGTTCTTTCTATCAGCTGCCAATTGTTTAGTCAATCGATCTTGAAATAATTCGTTTTCCTTCTTTTTAGCCTGTTCGAAATCTTCTTTAGCCTTTGCAAATACTTCAGCCTCCGCTTCCATTTTCTTGCGGTCAGCTTTGCTCTGTTGCTCGTACTTTAATTTTATATCAGATTCAAGTTGTTGGGTCAGTATTCCTTGAACATCAAATTCCTCTTGGCAATGAGGACATTTTACCATTTTTGTTGTCATTTTTTTACTTTAGCAAATAAGACTTAAGCTTTGTAGAATATTTCGCTGTTGCATAATCTTCCGCTAATTCAATTAAACCAACTTTCGGTGCATAATATGCATCAGATTGATAATTAATTGACGCTATAGTACAATGCACTCTCACAACATCACTAAATGTCAAAGAATTAACCATTCTTGTGCCACCAATTCCTGTTACTTCGTATTCATATAACAAAGGTGTAGAAACAGGTGTCACAGTATTACTCCATTTATCACCTTCTTTTACATTGTCCTTTAAATAAATCAGTTCCTGCTGAGTTCCTGCAGCACTTGTAATCATGATAGAATATTGACCATCTTGGTAGGAATAAAAATTACGGTAAACTGTTCCTGATGGATATGTGTTATGAAAATTAGTAAATTTTTTACCAAACGCCATAACCGTTGAATCAGTTACAACAACATTTGAAGTATTGCCAGCACTGTCAATCGCATATACCCAAGATGAACCTTTGTTTGAATTCAAGTATTGGCCATTGGTATTTCCTGCTGGCGTTATTACATCTTTGGTGCATGATGAAATGAAACAAGTTGATGAAACCAAAACTATCGAAAAACTTATAAATAGGAACGTTTTAATATTTTTTTTCATATTCTCAAAGATATAAATTCAAAACAGATTTATGTCTAAATCTGAAATATTTATTTATTTATCACTATCGAAATTAACCAAGCTATAAAAAAATAGCAATAATTTGATTAAATGATATATCTTAATAGCAACTCTTAACATAAAAGAATTGTGTAATGATTTATTAAAGGAAGATATTTAATAAATGCAAAAGTTACACAAAATCAGTTTGTATTAGATTGCGTTTACATAGTCCCATTTTTTGCATTCACTTTAATATCAGAGTGGCAAAAGAAATGATTATCCAATAAAAAACATAAAGAAAGAATGCAACGAACTATAAGTCATCGGAAGCAATTAAAAACAAAAAGAGGGACAAATTGTCCCTCTTTTTGAAAAAGTTATACTGTTTGAAACAATTTCTTAATGAGAAACAACAATTTTCTCAGTAAATGATTGTCCTTTGTTTGTTACCCTTACTAAGTATGTGCCGCTTGCATAGTTGCTAAAGTCAAATGACTCTGTGCCAAATCCGCCTGCTGCTTGTAACGTTACTATTTTGCTTCCTAACATGTTCATGATCTCAATTTGTACTGGCTCTGAATTGTTCATCGCATAGTCAAATTTCACTTTGCCTTCTGTTGGGTTTGGTGATATCACTACTTGTTTTTCTAAAGCAATATCATTCAAAGAAGTAAAGCTATTGATACAATTAGGTGGGTATTTAACATAAACAGGACGCATCATAATTTGCGATTTATTACCACTTGGATCCGATACTTCATAGTTGATAAAGTATACACCCGCTTTCCATATGTTTACATTATGGCTGTGGATTTTCACCAACGGGAATAACTCGTCATTGCTATAGTAGTTATCTTCTACTGCAACTTCGCTCATTGCCCAGAATGGTGTGCCTGCACATACATTTACCGCTGTGGTGATAATTGATGGTGCTATTCTGTCTACCACTTTTACATATCTGTTCTTTGTAACTGTATTTCCACTCTCATCTGTTGCTATAAATTGCTCTACATACAAGCCCAATACGAATGGATTTACTTTCCCTTTTTTCTCTACGCTAATTTTTGAACTTGCATAAAAATTATCACGCACACTTACTGCTTGTGAACTGTAGTAGTTGTTTACATCATGGAAAACTGTATCTGAGGTATTCAATGTGATTTCTGGTGCAATGTAATCATCTACTTTGTAGTTGATTGTGGAGCCATCTTCTACCGCTTTGTTACCATGAACGTCTGTTGAATAATACGTCATTGGGTACGTTGCTCTCACCAAGGTATTTACCATGTTGTTATAACCTGGTACTTTATTTACAGGTGTTGAACCGTTGCATGTATCAAATGATGTTACATCATCTACAAACAATGATCCTATTTGAATTGGTACGATGGTATTATTTACAATACGTTTACCACGGCTATAAATGCCTGGACGTTTTGTATCTACTACCCTTACCAATCTCACTTTTGTTGCCAAGTTGCCTTGCGCATCTGATACATTGTACGTTACTTTATAGTCGCCTACTGTTGAATTGTCTACACTTCCTGTTACTATAATGTTCGATGTTAAATTGCCATCTGTCAAATCTGTTGCTACGGCTCCTGGAATCGTTACCACATCACATTGCTCTACATAGAATGTGTCTTTACCTAACAAGGTTAACGCTGGTGCTGTTTTATCCAACACAACAATGATTTTTCTTGTTACCTCCGTTGCCATATTTCCTGCTGCATCTGTTACATTAAATGCTGCATAATACGTTCCTGGGATTGTGCAATCCAAATCAGTTGTTACTACTACAGTGCTTGTCAAGTCGCCTTCTGTTGGGTCAATTGCTTTGTATGTTTTACTCGCAACTTCTGTCCAACATCCGTTTCCTGTGATTGATTTCTCTACCCTAATTACGGCATCCCCTAACAATGATATTACTGGTGGGCGACCGTCGTTCTTCAACGTAATTCCGTAGTCTTCAAATTCTCCTACAATGTTTACTCCACATGCTGTGTTGCTAAATGATCCATAAGATACTGCTACACGCATCTTGGTAATTCCTTCAAAACAATCTTTCAAATCTGGCACCCTGAACTTCGCATTTGCTTTGGTTCCTGATATTGTGCCTGAACTCAAAATCATTTCATTGTCGCTAAATACGCCGTCAATGTTATAATCTATCCATGCCTTGAAGTTCGCTTGGTTTGAATTTGTTCTTCTCGTTAAGATTATTGAGTAATAAGATCCAAACGACAAGTTGTTGTTGAAGTCTCCGCTATAATCGCGGTATGACTCTACACCCACTGGTGATGTGTTCTCCAACAAACTCACTGAATCTTGCAACAACTCTACTTTCGATATCGCTACGTCCGACGACAACATATCTGTTGTTGGTGTGCAATATTTTACTGCAATTACATATTTTGTTTTAATTACTTTTGACTCTGTTAGTACACGTGTACCTGCTGCATTCCATGCCCTTAACGTAAATGTATAGGCTCCTCCTGCTGTAAATACAATTTTTGGATTTCTTGAATTTGCGTTTGTTCCTCCTACATAACTAAATGTTGCTGGGAAAATGCTCCAATCAAACGTTGATGCCAAGTCAGTTTTTGTACTAAACGTTACTGTTTCTCCTGTTTTTGGACGTTGGTTGCTGGCAACAAAGTCTACAAATACTGCAGTACTTGGCGTTACCGCTGTAATGTTTTTACAAAAAGTATCTGTTCCATTACATACACTTGCTATCAAACATACTTGATACGTTCCATCTGTATTGAAGGTATTTGTAAATGATGACATGTTACCCATGCTGCTTGTACCATCTACCATCCAATCATACGTTACATTTCCTTGCGCTTTGGTTACTGCACTGTTATACGTTACAGCTGTTCCTACACCAACTGTGGTGTAATCTGTAGTGAATCCTGATTTTGGATTTGTTACTGGCAACAACTCAGAATCCCATACTCCTATAAATCCGCTATCTGCTGTACTGCTGTTTGACTCAAATGTCATATACATCGCTCCACTGTATGCTTTAAATACTTGGGTTCTGAAATACGTTTGGTTTACCCCTGTAATTCCACCTAACGGAGTCAATTCTTTGCCACTCTCGTCTTGACCATCATATATTCTTAATCTATCTCCGCCATCACCAACTGCCAATTTCAATTGTCTAAAGTTGAAACGAATCTCTTTTGCTCCACATGGGAAGATTTTAAAGTAATCAATTGATGTTTTTCTGTTATTACCATAGTTTGCATCCTTACCACCATTGTCGTAAATGATACCACCTTGGTTGGTTGCTATTTTGCTTGGACCCATGAAAAATTCTCCAGGAGGTATACATTCTACATATTTTGATTTACACACTTTGGAACTTGGACCAATGCTGTTTGAGGTAGTTAAACAAACATCCCACCAACCTAACTCTGTGAATTGAATATTCGGGGTTTGTGTATAATATATACTTTTCGCACCTATTGGAGATATCGCGTCCCAAGTCCAAGCAGTTGGACCATTTGTAGAAAGATCTAACATAGAAGTTGAATAAAAAACTTCAACCTGATTAGACGTAGCAATAAAGTCAGCAACAGGAGCCGCTGTTGGGTTTTCAATTTTTACCGATTTGGTCATTGAATCTTTAATTCCGCAAAAAGTTTGCAACAATTTTACGTCATAATAACCTGGTGCATTCCAAGATGCTTTGCCCTGAATACCAGTTCCAACAATTGTATTACCATTGGTAAACGTCCAAACTTGGTTTAGACCAGTATTTTGGGTGGTTGAATTAAATTTAACAGGTGATTTGGTAAAGTTTGGTACTGTTGGTACTGTAAAATCAGCAACTGGAGGACTTACAGATTTCAAGTTAACTTCAAAATCTAAAATATTACCTTCATTTGCTACCGTACCACAACCTTGACCTGCTGTAAATGAGAGATACATGCAACGAATACGCATGATTACTTTACCAGACTTAACTGATACACAAGGAATTTTCAAAGTAGCAGTTTTTGAAGTATTTGCTGCAATCGAACCAAAAGGTGAAGCAGCTGTTGAAATACATTCCGATGCATCAAAGTTATTATCAGCATTCATGTCAATCCATATTCCACAATATTCACGCCATGTAGGATTATTGTCAATGGTCATGCTAATTTGCTCACCTGGCGTAAAGTCCATTACTGCGCCATTGGTCATTAATTTATTAGTTGAACCAGTATTGCCACAATTTAAACCAGTAACACTAAAAGATGTACCTGCAGCATTTTTAAAAGAAACTCCCGAAAAGAAGTCACCTGCAGTACAACCGGTTGAGTTATTTGCAGAACAAATTTGTGCATTAGCAATATTTACCCATGACAACATGCAATAAATCATTACAGGCAGTTTGAGCAGTTTGAGTAATTTTATAATTTTCATAGTCTCTTTTTAACTTAGTGAAATATCAAACAAATAGTTAAATGGGACTACCGGAGTAGTCCCATTTCCTTAATTTTATCTTGAGGGATATTATCTCTTACTCAACAATTAATTTTTGCACTGATACATAGCTTCCGCTACTTACGTTAACCATGTAAACTCCTGATGCCAAATCTGAAATATTCATATTTAACATACCGTTGTTTTCAGCTGTCATTGTTTTCACTTTTGCGCCGGATACGTTGGTCATGGTAATGGTTACCACTTTGCCAAAGTTCTCTTTCATTGCAATGTTTACGTTTTTGCTTGCTGGGTTTGGATAAACCGCAACTCCGGTTGTTTCAAAACTCTTCGCTGATGCTCTGTTCATAATCACCGATTTTGTTTTGCTACACTCACATGTTGAGTTATTGATCAACGCGTACATGGTTACTTCATATAAACCATCTTTCACAAAGTTGTGTTGTACTGTGTTTCCTAATTTGCTTCCACCGTTTTCTATTACCCAAGTGTATTTTACGCCACTTTGTGCACCTACTTTGCCGTTGCCATCAAGTGGATCAAATTTCATTCCGAAGTATCCGTATCCATAATCTGGAGCAAACGTGAAGTCACATGTTTTTGGTCCTTCGTTTACTGTTACTCTCTCTGTTACTGTATCTGAACATCCACCTGCAATTTTCGCAACCAATGTTACGTTGTAAGTTGTTGTTACACCATTTGCATACATGTGTACTGGTGCTGTTTCGGTTGATACTGTATTGTCTGAGAAATTCCAATCGTAGCTAATCTCACCTTGTGCCCATGTTGTTTTGTTACTGAACGACATTGGTGATCCTGCACACACGTCTTGTGCGGTGAAAGCTGCTTTTGGTTGTACCAATACATCTAAGTTTTTAGTCAATGTTGCGTAACATCCGTTATCAAGACTAATTGTCAGTGATGCTGTCTTACTTCCCAATGATGACCATGAATGCGATGGAGACTCATCCAATGAATTCGTTCCATCAGAGAATGTCCATGTATAGATTGCATAGGTATTTGGCACACTAGATGTCAAGTTCGTAAACAACGTTGGTTTCAATGAACATGCTGGACCATTTGTGAATTTCACTTTTGGACTTTCTTTCACTGATATTGGCCTTGTTACTGAATCTTTACATCCAAATTCGGTAGTTACGATCAATTTTACATTTTTAGTTCCAAATCCGTCAAATACATGTTTTGGATTTACAGCCGTGCTGAAGCTTCCATCATCGAAGTTCCAGAAATAACCCAATGCTGCGGTTGCTACTGAACTTGAATTTGTGAATTCAAATTGTTTGTTGTCGCAATCTCCTGACAATTTTGCAAATGCCGCTTTTGGTTTTTCAAACTGATACGCTCTTTGTACTGATTTTGCTACGCAACCATTCAATGTAGCTACCAAAGTTATATTGTATGTTCCTTGTTTGCTGTATTTGTGCGTTGGTGCTGTTGCTGTTGAATTGGTTCCATCTCCAAAATCCCATGCATAGGTTGTTCCTGTTGTTGGGGTTGTTGAATTGTTAAATACCAAATCATATCCTTCGCAGGCATTTTGTTTGCTGAATTTAATCGCTGGAATTGGGTTTACAACAAAGGTTGTACTGTCTTCACTGATAAATCCGTATGGTAATGTTTTTGCCGTCATTTTTACCTTGTATGTTCCTTCTTTTGTAAATACAAATACTGGATCTGGTGCATCAGTTTTATCTGTTGCTACACCTGTTCCAAAATCCCAAATGTATTCCATGTTTCCAGAGTTTACAGTTGATTTGTTTTCAAACAATACTGGCTCACCCAAACATGCTTGCGCCGGTTTGGTAAAGTTTGGTATAATTGTCGGATAAACCAATAATTGACGTTTGATTACTGTATCACAAGTATTGCCTTCGTCATGAATAATCACATACAAATTCAACATTGAATCTTCCAATGTTTTATCTGTAGTATTGAATGTTACAACCATGTCTGATGACGATGTTGGGTCTGTCAATTTAAACGTTGTGGTAGTTCCTAAGGCAACTGTTTTACCCCATGGAGTTGTTACTGCTGTAGTTGCCGACCATTTGTCGCCTGCTCCCAAGCCTTTATACTCTGCATTTGTATAAATTCTTGGTTGGTTTACGCTGTATGATACTGGTGCATTCAACACCGTGATATCATTCACTTTTGATGGCTGATAAATAGCACGGGTTGCGACTGCTGCATTTGTAGTATAAACTGCTCCACCTGGTGCTGGTTTTACAAATGTGCTAAAGATTATTGAGTCATTCACGTTGTAATCATCTGGCATGTCAACAAAGAATGCAATTCTAGTTTGTCCTGCAACACTTAACATAACTGATTTTGGGAAGTAAATCAATGCAGTATCTCCATATGCCATGGCTTTGTTTACCGCAACACTTGTTTTTGGTCCACCATTAATGGTATAAGCAACTTTAAAGCCTTTTGCTTTGTCATATAAATAGTTGCTTTTTAAAATAACATATGTATTAGCCCCTGCAACATAGCCGGCACACACAGTTGCTGGAACTGTAAAGTTGGTACTTTCCATTGCAATGTCCGTTTGAGTTTCTAATCCACCACGGTCATGTTTTACACTATTTCTGTCTACATTTTTAACATCTATTTTATTGATTGCCAGATAAGGAACATTATTTTGAGTTCCCCATGCGCCTGGTCTGTAATCTTGTGCACCTGCATTTACATATAAAGGATCAATTCCATTGTCGTTTGCTCCGTTTACACCTGATCCTGAGAAACCTGCCCAATCTGTATAGTTGGTTCCGTTAAAATACCAATATGGATAAGTAAACAAGTTATTTAATGAGTATGTATTGTAATCGAACTCTTTCAAGTTAGCAATATTCGAGTACGATAGATACATGTATAAGTATCGATAATACTGAGGACCGCTTCCTTTTAAGTCAATGATATTTCCCGTAAACCTTGTTTCATGGTAATACAAATAAAAATATACATACATATAAGATGAAGCTGGGGTTTTTGCACTTGTTGTATTGATTTGGAAGGTATTGTTTCTAACCTCCGCCGTGCATCCACTAATACCAGAGTAAATATAATTGTAATGCGAATTTGCCGTATTGCCCGCAACTACGTTTCCAATTACTTGGTAATTATTCAAATAATACCAATATACATAGTGATAACCTGTGGCACCTGTAACAGTATTGCCCACAATAAAGTTTCTATTTATTTTAAAGTGGTTGGTTCCGTTATAATAATAGATATAAGTACTATACAAATAATTCACGGCGGTATTATTTGTTAAAATATTATCTTGGAATTCATTCCAAGAATAAGTTCCAATACTTCCATAATTAATCCAGAAATTGTACATGTAATTACCACAATAATTGTTGTTTGAGGTATTACCATTACACTTAACTCCTGTTGGATAATTGATCCACCAATTGTACATATATCCAGTTGAACTATTTACCCTTACATTATCTGCTACGTTTTTATTTACATCAATGTAACTACCATAGGTTATCCAAAATCCATACCAATAATAGTTGTTCACTACATTCTTAATACTATTGCCTACTACGGTGGTATAACTTGGATAGTAAATATACCATGCATAACCCGTTGCGGTTGTTCCGCTCATTTGAGTTGAGTACAACTCGTTGTTGGTAATGTCTGAGTATGATGGGTAGTAAACATAGTTATAATAACAAGTACCTGTGGTGGTAAATATATTATACTCGCTATTGCCGTCCATTTTAAATCTGTAGGTTGAATTACCATATGGATAAAATACATAAAATCCATAAATACTCGACATAGTAGTCGTACTCAATGTTGCTCCTGCAAAGGGCAAGTCATGCAATTTATTTCCACTAATTTCTGTTGAACGTGTAGTATTGTATGAGTAATAACTTGAAACGCCATACATTGTAGTTGAACCCGTTGAAGTAGCATTTGCTCTAGAGAAATCATTGTTCTTGATGATATTACCATTGGTATAGTACTGATACAAACCATAGTAATTGAAGTTTGTGATTTTGTTATTGATAAAATTATTGTTTTGACCTACTGTTGCATAATTTGATGAGTTACCATTCAAACTAATTGCATAGTATGGACCAGGACTATTTGTATTTATTGTTTCAAAGGTACAACCATCAATCGTATTGAATGATCCTGGTTGACCTGTTGTTCCTGTTGCTACTGATCCAAAACTTGTAGAAGAAGTTGATGACGTTGAAAACGAAACATAACTTACTTGTGTATTCACAGATGTTAATGCACTAAAGCTCACTGTACAACCAGAAATTGTGTTGTAATCCGATTGATTATTGAACCAAAATCCACCTGGAGTAGTACTTGCATTTACCAACGTCAAGTTTTTGATGGTTAAATAGTCAATACCTGTAAATTGGAATGGCGCATAAGCTGCGGTTCCAAAGTTGAATTTTTGGTAATTACCATCAATTGTAATTGTATTGGTTGAACTTGCACCTGTTACCGCTGGAAAATTCAATATTACTGTTTCTGCTGTTGCATTTGTGCTCATTACAGTTACAGTTACTGCTCCACTTACTGTTGCATTACCCGTTACAATTGGTCCACCATCTGTTCTTGGATTCACTGTAGTACTTACGTTGTACAATGATTTTACAAATGAATTCCAGTTTTTAAACATCTTTGCTGATGCTGCCGAAGCATTCGTTGGGTCAATGGTATATGACCCATTCATTTGTGCATTCGCTGCCGTAATGCCCAAAGTCATTGCAAGCAACAGCATGCTACTTTTGCTTACTTTTCTTATTTTATCAATGATTTTCATATTTCTCTTTCTAAATTATTTATGATTCTCTCCATTAATGAGATACTACGATTTTTTGTGTAAATGATTGTCCTTTGTTTGTTACCCTTACTAAGTATGTGCCGCTTGCATAGTTGCTAAAGTCAAATGACTCTGTACCAAATCCGCCTGCTGCTCCTAAAGTTGCTATTTTGCTTCCTAACATGTTCATAATCTCAATTTGTACTGGCTCTGAATTGTTCATCGCATAGTCAAATTTCACTTTGCCTTCTGTTGGGTTTGGTGATATCACTACTTGTTTTTCTAATGGCATGTTTTGGATGCTTGTAAAGCTATTGTCGCAATCTGGTGGGTATTGTACAAATACTGGTCGCATCATGATTTGTGATTTGTTACCACTTGGATCCGATACTTCGTAGTTAATGTAATATACTCCAGCTACCCATATGTTTACATTATGGCTATGGATTTTCACCAACGGGAATAACTCGTCATTGCTATAGTAGTTATCTTCTACTGCAACTTCGCTCATTGCCCAGAATGGTGTGCCTGCACATACATTTACCGCTGTGGTGATAATTGATGGTGCTATTCTGTCTACCACTTTTACATATCTGTTCTTTGTAACTGTATTTCCACTCTCATCTGTTGCTATAAATTGCTCTACATACAAGCCCAATACGAATGGATTTACTTTCCCTTTTTTCTCTACGCTAATTTTTGAACTTGCATAAAAATTATCACGCACACTTACTGCTTGTGAACTGTAGTAGTTGTTTACATCATGGAAAACTGTATCTGAGGTATTCAATGTGATTTCTGGTGCAATGTAATCATCTACTTTGTAGTTGATTGTGGAGCCATCTTCTACCGCTTTGTTACCATGAACGTCTGTTGAATAATACGTCATTGGGTACGTTGCTCTCACCAAGGTATTTACCATGTTGTTATAACCTGGTACTTTATTTACAGGTGTTGAACCGTTGCATGTATCAAATGATGTTACATCATCTACAAACAATGATCCTATTTGAATTGGTACGATGGTATTATTTACAATACGTTTACCACGGCTATAAATGCCTGGACGTTTTGTATCTACTACCCTTACCAATCTCACTTTTGTTGCCAAGTTGCCTTGCGCATCTGATACATTGTACGTTACTTTATAGTCGCCTACTGTTGAATTGTCTACACTTCCTGTTACTATAATGTTCGATGTTAAATTGCCATCTGTCAAATCTGTTGCTACGGCTCCTGGAATCGTTACCACATCACATTGCTCTACATAGAATGTGTCTTTACCTAACAAGGTTAACGCTGGTGCTGTTTTATCCAACACAACAATGATTTTTCTTGTTACCTCCGTTGCCATATTTCCTGCTGCATCTGTTACATTAAATGCTGCATAATACGTTCCTGGGATTGTGCAATCCAAATCAGTTGTTACTACTACAGTGCTTGTCAAGTCGCCTTCTGTTGGGTCAATTGCTTTGTATGTTTTACTCGCAACTTCTGTCCAACATCCGTTTCCTGTGATTGATTTCTCTACCCTAATTACGGCATCCCCTAACAATGATATTACTGGTGGGCGACCGTCGTTCTTCAACGTAATTCCGTAGTCTTCAAATTCTCCTACAATGTTTACTCCACATGCTGTGTTGCTAAATGATCCATAAGATACTGCTACACGCATCTTGGTAATTCCTTCAAAACAATCTTTCAAATCTGGCACCCTGAACTTCGCATTTGCTTTGGTTCCTGATATTGTGCCTGAACTCAAAATCATTTCATTGTCGCTAAATACGCCGTCAATGTTATAATCTATCCATGCCTTGAAGTTCGCTTGGTTTGAATTTGTTCTTCTCGTTAAGATTATTGAGTAATAAGATCCAAACGACAAGTTGTTGTTGAAGTCTCCGCTATAATCGCGGTATGACTCTACACCCACTGGTGATGTGTTCTCCAACAAACTCACTGAATCTTGCAACAACTCTACTTTCGATATCGCTACGTCCGACGACAACATATCTGTTGTTGGTGTGCAATATTTTACTGCAATTACATATTTTGTTTTAATTACTTTTGACTCTGTTAGTACACGTGTACCTGCTGCATTCCATGCCCTTAACGTAAATGTATAGGCTCCTCCTGCTGTAAATACAATTTTTGGATTTCTTGAATTTGCGTTTGTTCCTCCTACATAACTAAATGTTGCTGGGAAAATGCTCCAATCAAACGTTGATGCCAAGTCAGTTTTTGTACTAAACGTTACTGTTTCTCCTGTTTTTGGACGTTGGTTGCTGGCAACAAAGTCTACAAATACTGCAGTACTTGGCGTTACCGCTGTAATGTTTTTACAAAAAGTATCTGTTCCATTACATACACTTGCTATCAAACATACTTGATACGTTCCATCTGTATTGAAGGTATTTGTAAATGATGACATGTTACCCATGCTGCTTGTACCATCTACCATCCAATCATACGTTACATTTCCTTGCGCTTTGGTTACTGCACTGTTATACGTTACAGCTGTTCCTACACCAACTGTGGTGTAATCTGTAGTGAATCCTGATTTTGGATTTGTTACTGGCAACAACTCAGAATCCCATACTCCTATAAATCCGCTATCTGCTGTACTGCTGTTTGACTCAAATGTCATATACATCGCTCCACTGTATGCTTTAAATACTTGGGTTCTGAAATACGTTTGGTTTACCCCTGTAATTCCACCTAACGGAGTCAATTCTTTGCCACTCTCGTCTTGACCATCATATATTCTTAATCTATCTCCGCCATCACCAACTGCCAATTTCAATTGTCTAAAGTTGAAACGAATCTCTTTTGCTCCACATGGGAAGATTTTAAAGTAATCAATTGATGTTTTTCTGTTATTACCATAGTTTGCATCCTTACCACC
>CANKVM010000055.1 GCA_947487175.1 Flavobacteriales bacterium
TGAGTTTAACAAGTCAAGGATAAAACTCGTATCAGTAATATTTATCGGTCTTATTAAAAGTCGTTCTGTTTCAATTTGCCTATACATAAATTTCTGTTTGAGGTCGTCCGCAACATAGCCTATAACGGTTTGCAGCTTGGCGAAGTGGCGGAAATCGAAGCACAAATGTTCAATTTAGCACTAATGTTTATTAGAAATCCGAATGTTCAATTTAGCACTGAACCCGCCATTTTGCCAAACTGCTGTTAGCGGATGCCCTTATTCTTTTTCGTTAAGTTGTTCGTTTAACATTTCAAATTTACCAATAATTTCGTCTAATTTAGATTGTTGTTTTTTAATTTGCTTTGGTCTTAAATAAAACCAATTAAATAGAATCCAAATTGAAGTAATCCCATAAACAAATATTCCCCAAAAAGCTGTCATTAGCTGTGAGTATTCGTACATATACAAGCCAATTCCTGTTGAAAGCAAAACAAAATATAAATTCAACATTGTAGTTTGCATATATTGTTGTTTTGCTTTAATGGCTATTAAGTTTTTCAAGTATTCACTATTACTTTGTGTGTTAGTTGTTTTTCTGAAAAGTGCAAAACTTTGGTTGTATGCGATTACAAAAATTACCATTGCCAAAATAGTTAATATAATCCCTATTTTTGTTGTAATCATTTGTGGTTGATAGTACACCCAAATGAAAATAATAAATAAAGAAGTTATAGTTAGTAAAAGGTTTGTTATGATTAATCTTTTTAAATTGGATTTTTTGAATTTATTGATTTTCGACAACAATTCTTCTTTGTTAGGCTCTCCTGTTTTTTGCTTTGCCCACAATTCGTTAAAATTTATATTACTGTTCATTTTCTTTAAATTTTTGAGTTAATTTTTCTTTTATTCTATGAATTTTCACTCTTATGTTGACTTCTGAAAGTCCAACAATAATGGCTATTTCGGATTGTTTTATGTTTTCTAATTCTAGTGAAATAATGATACGGTCTGTTTCTGGCAATTCCGAAATACACTTATATAAAAATTGAATTTGGGGTTCAATATTTTCTTCTTTTTCTTCTTTTAAATTGATTGGCAATTCTGCTTTTAGGAAACGGTTTTGTTTTTCAATTTGTCGTAAGCATTTATTAGAAGCAATTCTAAAAATCCAAGTGCTAATATTGGCTTCATTTCTAAATTTAGGTAGTTGTTGCCAAACGATTATAAATGTTTCCTGTGCCATATCTTGTGCAAGGTCGTAGTCATTAATATAACCCATACACAAACGAAATATTTTTTGCCAATACGCTTTATATATATCTTCAAATACCATTTTATTTCGTTGTAATGAAATTATTCAACTGGCTAAAATACCATTCTTTGTCGTCATACATTATAAAATGCAGTCCTTTGTTTGAATATTGCAAGTTGGCTGTTTTTAAGTTTTTATATTGCTCTTCTATGGCAGGTTTTACATTTTTAAAATATTCCTCCAATAAAATCAAAGTAGGGCATTTAATATTCTTAATCTTTTCTCTCAAATCTGTGTTTGAAAAATCACAGTACATTTCAGCAAAAGTTTTTCTGTCTGATTTCATACTCCAACCTATTACCAATTCTCTTTTTGAGGTATCTGCAACAAGTTGTTGAATTGACATTTTTTGCATTTGGTAAAATTGTTCATTCGTTGCTGAACTTATCTGATTTAACATAGCTGAACAGTCTTGTTTTTCTACTGTTTTAAAAGTTGGATTCATCAAGGCAGGCAAACAAGGAAGTGCGTCTACAATAATAATTTTTTCAATGAGTTCTGGATAATCTGATGCAAGTGCCAAAGCCAAACCACCACCCATACTGTGTCCAATAATAATTGGCTTGTCAATTTTATTTTCTTTTATGTAACTGGCAATGCTGGTTTCCCAATTTTTAAATGAAGAGTTTGGTTGTGGTTTTACTCCTGCAAAACCCGCCATTGTTAATGTGTAACAAGTATAATCTTTCTCAAACTTTGTTTTTGTTTCGTTCCAAACTTCGCCTGAACAGGAAAATCCTGGAATGAAAATCATTGATTTACTACCTTGTCCGCTTTTAACTACCTCAAAGGTATTTGTTTTGTTTTGTCCAAAAGTATTTACGCTCAAAGCGATAAATAGGGGCAATACGATTGCAATTTTTAATCTGTTCATTTTACTGTTATTTAATTGTTCGTCTTTTAGATACGAGATATTCTAAAATGTTACAGAACTTAAAAAAAACAATTGCAAAAATTTAACGGTGTTCGTTTTTTTGATTGGTCTTGTAGGGTTTCCGCTAACTTGATTATATACGAAGGTACCTCAAAAATCAATTAAAAACAAATTCTTGTGGAACCCCTATTTTGCGGGGATATGCGAAAATTGCAAATGCCGTATTAGCGATTGCGAAAATTACACACTAGCTTCGTATATTTCTAACATAATCTGCTATACATATGAGGTTTGAACTTATCGAGCATCGAAAAACAAAAGTGATTTTTTGCTACTTCGAATATGATCCAAAAACTCTGGAGGCATTCAAAAAATCCTATCCCCAAGCAAAATGGAGCCGTTTAAAATCAGCTTGGGTTTTACCCGACACAGTACTTTACCGCAAACGATTCAATATACCACTGCCCGAAATGGGTGATCAAATTTTACCTGCGCTTTTTGATGTCAACCGGCGAGAATTTATCAAATTTAGAAATGCACTTCAACAAAAAGCTTTCTCACCCAATACCGTGAGATTATATTTATATGAATTTGCTCAATTGTTGATTTTATTGAAGAATCATCCCGTACAAAATTTAACATCAGATCGGCTAAATTCATATTTTCTATATTGTATCAAAACACTGAAACATTCAGAATCGCACGTTTACTC
Source organism: Flavobacteriales bacterium (assembly GCA_947487175.1). Lineage (GTDB taxonomy): Bacteria > Bacteroidota > Bacteroidia > NS11-12g > UBA955 > VMCP01. Next base: position 2,881 of record CANKVM010000055.1, read on the forward strand.
TCGGATGAATGCGGTGAAATCTTATTTTTCTTTAGTTTGTAAACGCGCTGAGATTTTCGATTTGGTTATACGGCCCAAAGCCACCAAAAAACTACCCAAAGTACTTAGCACTATTGAGGTAAAAAAATTATTTCTTGCAACGGATAATTTAAAACATTTGCTCATTTTGAAAATTGCTTATGGCATGGGATTGCGCGTGAGTGAGATCATCAATTTACAATTAACTCATATAGACATAGATCGTATGCAGGTACTCATTGCATGTGGCAAGGGCAAAAAAGATCGCTATGTCAATTTTCCACAATCTTTAACACCGCTATTTTATGATTATTTAAAAATGTATCAACCTAACAAATATCTATTTGAAGGGCAATTTGATGACCAATATACAGTCCGAAGTGCGCAGGCAGTATTCCAAAAAGCCATGATAAAGGCAGGTGTAAGCAAAACTGTAGGAATTCATGGCCTGCGTCACTCCTACGCAACACACCTACTCGAAGCAGGTACAGACATGGTGTTTATTCAAAAATTATTGGGCCATTCCCAAATGAAAACCACAGAAATTTACGCCAAAGTCTCCAATAGAATCATCTCTCAGGTAAAAAGCCCGCTCGATTCAATTACTTAGCGCCGGGGAACAATTAGCTATTTAATGTTTAGCGGTATCCTTATAAACTCCCTAAACCTACATAATCCCTCAAAATCCATCTAATATGTCTAACCCGTCTAACCTTTTCATTATCTTCGCCACATGATTAAATCTGGTGTTGTTTTAACCAAAAAAAGATTCTCAAATTCCCCACATCACACTTTTGGTGATATCTATATAAACGATAAAGTTTTTACCGTAAAAAAATCAATATATGATACGTATCAAATAGGAGATAAAGTTGAATATTCTTTTACCGATCATGTTAGTTTCTCCGGTGTTTTGTTTCACAACTTAAACCATATGAATAAAACAGGTTACAATACTATTATTCCTAATTCAAAAGTAATTTCAGCAAAGGTTAATCAACAGGAAATTGAATTTTATGATAACCAAACCTCTAAATTCTTTTTTTGGATTAAAGTGGCCTTTGTTAGTTTTATATTCTTCTTCGTTGAAATGTATTTTTTAGCCAGATTTAACTTAGACACACAACTTCAAACTGTTTTTGGTGCGAAATTCTTTTTGCCAATTATATTCTTGGTCTTTTTTGTATTGAATTTTTTAGGATTTACCCCGTTGCTGATGCGACGAAAATTTCAAAAGCTAAAGTCCCTCGAAAAAACCATTTTGCAGTTTCAAGTCATTGAATTTATTCAAGAACAAGATTCTGATGTTTGTGTGTTATCTTATCGCGACAATGGTCAAATTCAGCAGCTGGAAATAACAATGGATAATTTTCACCAAATTAAAAGACACCAATTGGTAGAAATCACTTTCTTGAACCATCATTGTTTGTACAATATCGTTGGTATTTAATTAAAACTATTCTAGTAAGCAGTTTTTTGGGTTTATCTAAAGCAACTAAATTGCGCATGATGGGGATAGTTACCTATTTGAGATTTTTCTAATACATTTTCGGCCACAGATATACTCAAATTATTTTTTTTTGATAATCAAAATATTGTTTTATATTTGCAATACTAACAAGCGTTAGTTAGTGTATGACGCCACGAAAGCTAGAAATATTCCAAACTGCGCTATCCCTCATGAAATCAAAGGGATATGCAAATACCACCATGCGTGATATTGCATCGGCGGTGAATATGGAAGCAGCAAGTTTGTACAACCATATTGCATCTAAAGAAGATCTTTTGGCAATTACTTGCTTTGATCTTGCCGATCAATTCGAAAAAGGTATTTTAGAAGTAAACGATATTTATTTCGATGCCAAAGAGAAATTAAGAATGGCCATTGAAGCACATACACAAATATTGACAACCAACCTCGATGCTTCCTATGTGTTTATTCATGAATGGCGTCACTTATCTGCCGACAAGCTCAACGAATTCAAGCACCGCCGTAACCAATATGAAAATGGCTTTATTGAAATTTTAAAACTTGGTGAAAATGAAGGTGTTTTTAATGAGGTGGATGAAAAATTTGTTGTAATTACTATTTTGTCAACCTTGAATGCAACTATTGAATGGTATAAACCCAACGGCGCGTTTACACCGAAACAAGTAGCAAATAAACTTTCAGATTTTATCCTTAACGGATTACTCAATATTAAAAATTAACAAACCACTAAAAACTTAAAACCATAAACCCAATATATTATGTACGGAAATGCTTATGTAGACCCTGAAAATAAGATCGTAAACAGTATCACTGCAAATGAAGATCCTATTAAATTAGCTGAATTCGAATCAAGAATTGCTGCTGGCAACAAAATTGAACCAATGGATTGGATGCCTGCTGAATACAAAAAGCAACTCGTTCGTATGATTGAGCAACATGCCCATTCTGAAATTATTGGTGCACTTCCTGAAGGAACATGGATTACCCGTGCTCCAGGTTTTCGCCGTAAATTGGCATTGATGGCCAAAGTTCAAGACGAAATTGGTCATGGTCAATTGTTGTACAGCGCTGCAGAAACTTTAGGTAAAAGCAGAGAAGCAATGACAAACGATTTAATTACCGGTAAAAGTAAATATAGCAACGTGTTTAACTACCCAGCAAAAACTTGGGCAGATAGCGCTGTGATTGCTTGGTTAATTGATGCAGGTGCAATCGTAAACCAATTGGCAAATAGCAAAGGTAGTTACGGGCCGTATTGCCGTGCGCTTGATCGTATTTGTGCTGAAGAGTCTTTCCATTTGAAATACGGTCACGATAACGTGGTATTCTTGGCAACAGGAACCCCTGTGCAACGTGCCATGGTGCAAGATGCATTAAACCGTTGGTGGGAACCAATTATGCATTTCTTTGGTCCTCCTGACAAAGAATCTATCCATACTGCAACATTGATGCGTTGGAAAGTAAAAATGGGTTCTAACGACGATATGAGAAACATGTTCTTGGATATGTACGTTCCTAAAATTTGGGATTTGGGATTAACCCTACCTGATCCAAATCTTCATAAAAATGAAGAAACAGGTCGTTGGGAATACACGGAGCCAAATTGGGAAGTATTTAAACAAGTAATTAACGGAAATGGTCCTTGCAATAAGGAGCGTTTGGCTGTTCGCAGAAAAGCGGAAGAAAATGGACGTTGGGTACGTAAGGCATTGGCTAAGCCAACTGAAAAATATGTTACACCACTTTCTTAATCCCTCAAAATAATGAACATTGTTAGTATTGATCCACGCGTTACACGCTCTCATATTGATGAAAATACCCAAGAAGGAATTGCAAATCCGATGGAGCATTTTCAAACCTACGAAGTGTTTGAGCAAAAGAAAAGAGGTACACACCATATTCACGTTGGAAGCGTTCATGCCCCAAGTGCTGAAATGGCGATGATTTTTGCGAAAGAACAATATTCTCGACGTGGTCAATGTGTAAATTTATGGGTGGTGAAAACTGCCGATGTATTTGCAACTGAATATGAAGATTCAGATATTTTCGATACCATTTCTGATAAAACTTACCGTGAGCCAGAAGCTTACAAAGTAATTGATAGAATTCAAGCATTTAAAGAACGTCAAAAAGCAAATTAACAATCATGGAATTTACAGATAAACATGTACAAGGTTTAAAAGACCTGCTATATAAAATGGCTGATGATTTGTTAATCATTGGTCACAGAAACAGTGAATGGACAGGTTTGGGACCCGTATTAGAAGAAGATATTGCTTTTTCGAGTATGGCTCAAGATAAAGTAGGTCAATCATTGGCACTTTATGAAATCTTACATCAATTGGGTGAAAGCGATCCAGATACGGTTGCTTTTACAAGAAATGCACCTCAGTTTCATTGTTCTCAATTGGTTGAATTGCCAATAGGAGAGTATGATTTTTCTTTGGTTCGTCATTTCTTTTTTGACCATGCCGAAGCCATTCGTTTCGATATGCTTGCTACTACTGTAGTTGAGCCATTGCAAATGGTTGCGAAGAAATTCCGTGGCGAAATCAAATACCATACCATGCATGCCGATATTTGGATGAAGCAATTGGGTGAATCTGAAGAAGCAAAAATGAGAATGCAAAATTCGATTAATGAAGTCTTTCCATTTGCTTTAGGAATGTTTGAACCATCTGAATTTGAAGCTGAATTGATAGAAGCAGGTATTTTTGATGGTGAGTTCGCATTGCGCGAAAAATGGTTGAACAAAGTAGTTCCATTGTTGGAATCTTTCGGATACACGGTTCCAAATGCAGAAACCATCATTCCTGAATTCGGCGGAAGAAAAGGCCAACACACAGAACATTTACAACCCCTATTGGATGAAATGACAGAAGTTTTTGCCATTGATCCAGGTGCGGAGTGGTAATTCGGGATTAGACTGATTAGACAGGTTAGACAGATTAGGTTTATGAAGGTTTAGAAGTACAGAAAAAATGACAGAAAAAATTAAATCCATATTGGAAACCGTCATGGATCCGGAGATCCCTACCTTGTCTATTGTAGATTTAGGAATAGTTACAGGAATTATATCAGAAACAGAGGGACAGGCGCATATCAAGCTTACCCCTACATTTTCTGGTTGTCCGGCCCTGAAAATCATGGAAACCATGGTACACGACAAACTCATTGAAGAAGGTTACACAGATGTGAAGGTGCATACTTCGTTTGATGTACAATGGAATTCTAACATGATTTCTGATAAGGGATTAGCCGCCCTTAAAAAACACGGTTTGGCACCGCCACCAAAACACGACGGTTACTTTGAACTAGATGTCTTAAGTGATACCCCTTGTCCTTTGTGCGATTCAAGAAATACAACTATGAGCACCCCTTTTGGACCAACGCTTTGCAGAAGCATGCACTATTGCAATAATTGCAAAAATGCTTTTGAGGGATTTAAACCTGTTGGCTAAAATCAACCTTTGATTTACCTTTTGTTGGTTAACCGTATTCAGTAGGTATGTCAATTTTCAAAAGGGTATTTTTATTTTTTATATTTCTTACAACTCATTTTGTTTTTTCCCAACGTTGTGGGTATGATTATTTACAAGCCTTTGTGGTTGAAATAGTAGATAAAAATCATTCGGGAAACATTCCAGATTTAAAGCTCACTTTAACCAATGAATTTGGTGAAAAATTGGAATATGTAAGACCAAGTTCAAACGGATATTCATTGCCCGATGAAGAACCCCATGTTCCTTTGCCAGCGAGATTAAAACTTCTCTTTTTGAAAAATTACCAACCCTCAAATTTGATGGAGTTTTGGGAAAATGGGAATACCAAGGGATTGTCTCACCCCGGGATAAATCAACCTGCCCACCTAAAATTGGCAGATAATTTATATGTCATTTTTATTCAATTTAACTATTCATTAAACACACATGTTGCATTGCCAAGTTTTCAGGTTTGGGTTGAAGACCCGGATAGTACCAAGCATTTTAATCAATTTCCAAGAAGACTGTTTCGATTGAATCCTGAAAAGGCCGTTTATCTTTGTGCCAATCATTTAATTGGGAAAAGTGAGGGTATTTTTGATCATATTTATCATTTAGATGGGACTAAGTTTGAACCTCAGAAATTTGATTTGTCTGCAGAAAATCCATTGTATACAGGTAAAGTTGAGCGCCCATTTTATTTTGATTTAGATTTTCAACCAGTGAATCATCATGCGCACCGTACCGATATGATTGATATGAAGTTGGAATCAATAAACGTGTTTTCTGGACGAGAGTTGCGTTTTGTGCAAAAAATAGTTCCGCAAAATTTTGCGAAATATGCAAAATTGCAAACCAATAATCAAGATTTTAAAGAATTGAAATTAGGTGTTTTTCCAAAAAATTGGAAACCCGAAATGCTTCATGAATTTAATGTAAAAAAAGACGGTAAAACGAATAATTTGATTGCTGTGCTTTATCAAAAAGGACGATCTTCTTCGGGGGTGCCACACCAACATGCTTTTTATTTTCAACATGATTCAATTGCGAATCAGTTTGTGTTTGATTCGGTTTTGAGTGAATTTCCCAATGTGCTTTTTGATGAAGAACCCAATAAAATTATTCGGTATGTGATAACCGATAATCAATATGAATGTAAATTGACTTATTATATTCTTGAGGGACGAATTTGGAAGTTTTATAAAGAAAAGATCATTCGAGGTGAGTCTGTTCAACTTCAAATATCTAAATCTGTATTGAGTAATCTTTATGTTTTAGGATATTTGCAAGACAAAGTAACCAAGTTTGAAGTAGAAGGGAAAAGCCATTTTACAGATACAATTTGGTTCGTGAATAAAGGGAAATCTACCGTTGATTTATCTAATTATACGTTGGTGCAAACCAATAACCAAAGGTTATTAAAGGTTGAGAAAGTTGTAATTCCCTCGGAATTAAAAGTGAGGGATACTGCCATGATCATATTTCATTTGGAATCCGTGCCCAATATGTTGGCTTTGAGTATGGCAATGCCTTTTGAGTATTTGGATGTGAAAATAGAGTTTGCCTTTAACAAAACAGAAAAGTTGCCCTTGAATTTGCGCTATTTGGGTATTTGTAAAGACCTAATTGAAAAAAACACTTCGACCAAGTTCAACCGTTATGACGATGCAATCATTGCTGAATCTTTCTTATTTAAGGAATATCAACGCGTGAATTATCAATTAAATACCGAAAACAATCACATTGCAGCGTACGGGAAATTAATCACTGAAAACGATACATTAAAGAGGGTGGGCGATTGGTATTTTACAAATCCCAGAAATATGATTACATATTCTCGTGAGTTTGAATTTCAGGTCACCGCCGATAATGAAAAAGTAGATTCAACATTGAAAATATTTTCTGTTAAAAAAGGAATTCAAACAGAGCTGAAATACCGTTATAGCTTCGATTGGTTCCGTTTGTGGCTTGATCCCAAGATAGATTCAATCATTTTTCAATGGAAGAACTACACCAATACCATATCCAAATTGAATAACTACTATTATCAATCGAAATTTATTGTTGATTTGATTAAAAATGATAGCAAACTGGTGTTTCCTAAGAAATATTCTGAATTCATAGTTAACGAATCAATAGTATTCGATAATCATTTGTTTCTATTAAAGTTGAAGTCTAAAAATGACGGAAAAATTGATCTACAACGGAGCGAGTTTATGTGGAAATATAACCAAATGAAGTTCCAAGTGGATGCGCGCTATTCAGAAGAGTATTTGTTGGTTGATTTTGAGGGATATTCACAAAACGATATTTATTTAAAGCTTTCCAAATGGTTAGCCAAGAACGAAATTGAATCGGCACACCAACGTTTGCAATACGGAAAAGATAGGATTGCCTTTTTAGGGAATGGTTTAACCATCAAACCAATTCAAAGCATTTACGGCGATAGTCTAAATAGGATTGTAAGTAAGTTTGGATTCAAAACAAACCACAATTTTGGTGATGGTTCTTATCAAGTAAAATCCCAAACGGGTATCTGTGATCAATCTTTGTTTGAAGCGATGTTGAAAATTATTCGAGACAAAAGATTTGTCATTGCGAATCCAGAGTTTTTCAATCCAATAAAAATCACCTTTGATGAAGGCGATCGTGACGGAATGCTGAATCAACCTAAAAAGCGAATCCCTAAACCAAAAAACTAACTGCCTTCACCAAATCTTCGGGAGTGTCAATGGCAGGACTTGCCCAATCAGTTTCTACAATGTCAATGGCATAGCCGTTTTCCAACCAGCGCAGTTGTTCTAGCATTTCAGATTTTTCTAATGGAGTAGGAGCCAGTTTGGTTATTTCTAGCAACACATTAGGCCTGAAAGCGTACATACCAACATGTTTGTATGTACTTGAATGACCCTCTTCCCTCAAAAATGGAATTGAAGAACGACTAAAATATAACGCACGTTGATTTACCCCAGCTACTACTTTTACAATGTTTGGATTGTTGATGTCGTCAATAGAAGTGAGTTCCTTTTTTAACGTAGCAATTTGGGTGCTTTGATTTGAAAAACAATCAACCAACAAATGAATTTGCTTGGCAGTGATAAAAGGCTCATCGCCTTGAAGGTTTACAACTACATCGCAGTTCCAGTTCAGTTGTTGCAATGCATCGGCACAGCGGTCTGTACCACTGATGTGGTGTGAACTTGTCATCACCACTTGGGCAAATGCTTGCACATGCTCAGCAATTCGAACATCATCGGTGGCAACGGCAATTCCTATAGTTGGATTGGCAGATTGTGCGGCTTCAACTGTACGTTGAATGACGGTTTTCCCTCCTAATTCAACCAAAGGTTTCCCTGGAAATCGGGTGCTGCCATAACGCGCAGGGATGATGATGCCAAATTGTGGTTTTTCCATTAATCTTTTTTGCTCATTTGCAATAATTGCAAAATTTTGTCGTGAATTTCGGTGTTTTCATACACACCTGCAAATAATTCACTTCCTGGACCATATGCAAAAACGGGAACAGGTATTCCAGAATGATGTCCTGTAGAGAAATGCATCGCTGGTTTGTTGTTCTTTTTATCGTAACCTATCAAGCTTAAACCACCTGTTTCGTGATCGGCTGTGATAATAACCAAGGTTTCACCATCTATTTTAGCCCAGTTAATTACTTCAGCAATGGTAGAATCAAAATCCATTACTTCCGAAATTACATAGTTAGAATCGTTTTCGTGTCCACCCCAATCAATTTGACTTCCCTCAATCATCAGAAAGAAACCATTTTTATTTTGATTCAAATTTCTAATGGCAGCCATGCTGGCTTTTCTTTCGAAATCACCACGTCCATTTAAGAATTTTGGAGGATGTTCGTTCGTGTCGTAAAATGAAACGAAATGATTGTCGTTAATTTGATCCAAATTAGAATGTCCAACATAAACCTTATGTCCACTTTCTCTCAATTTCGCTGTATCGAAGAATTTCAATCCGCCACCAATGGCAACGTCAATAAATCCCCCATAAAAATCATTGGCTATTTGTTTGTCGAGTTTTCTACTTGGCTGATGGGCGTAAAAAGAAGCAGGAGTTGCATGGGTTAATCCGCAAGTTGAAACCAATCCTGTTGCCTTGCCTTTCACATGTAGCCTTTCAGAAAGTGTAAATTCAGGATGTGTATCTTTGGTAACGCCAATGGCTCCGTTATACGTTTTTTGTCCTATAGAAAACGCTGTAGCGCCCGCGCCACTGTCAGTGATATAATCATTTGAACTTGACGTCATGCTCAATCCCAAATACTGAGCCAAAGAAAACACCTGTAGTTTTTGAGGGATAGTAGCTTGTGCCGCCGACCACTGAGCAAGTCCGGTGCCATCGCCAATCATTAAAATTACATTCTTAACTTTTTTTGGAGTGTTTTGAATGTGTTTAATACTATCGCTTTGGGCAATCGCCAAATTTAAAAATGCCAGCGCTGAAAGTAATTGAAATGTTTTTAACGTCAATCTCATGTTAATACAAAGTTAAGTCAAATAATGCTTCTGACTAAGAACAACGTGTGAAACTTGTATTAATTGTATGTGATTTCTTGTTAATATTAAATTGTCTGTCCAAGGTACATGAATGGCTCAATCAATCTAAATGATTTTTCGTATTTTTGCAGTAAATTAAATTATCCCTCAAAAAAATGAACGGTTTTTTCCAAGTCCCTAAAGCCATAAACGAACCAGTTTATGAATATGCTCCAGGAAGCATTGAACGTAAAAAGTTAAAAGAAGCATTGGCAGAAGCACGTACGAAAGTACTCGATATTCCAATGTTCATTGGTGCCGATGAAGTTCGTACAGGCAACCTGATTGATATTTTCCCTCCACACGATATTCACCATAAAATTGGTGCATTTCATAGGGGTAATGCAACCCATGTTCAACAAGCAATTGATGCTGCTTTGGCGGCAAAACCAATGTGGGAATTAATGCCTTGGGAGCAACGCGCTGCAATTTTCTTGAAAGCAGCAGAGTTATTTGCAACAACCTATCGTTATGAAGTAAACACAGTTACCATGTTGGCGCAAAGCAAAAGCTGTTACCAAGCTGAAATAGATGCCGCTTGTGAATGGATCGACTTTTTGCGTTTCAACGTGCAATACATGAGCGAAATTTACGCTGAACAACCATCTGCAAATGCAAAAGGAATTTGGAATAGATTGGAATACCGTCCGTTAGAAGGATTTGTATTTGCACTTACCCCATTTAACTTCACTGCTATTAGTGGTAACCTTCCAACGGCTCCTGCCATGATGGGAAATGTTGTGGTTTGGAAACCAGCCGATACCCAAGTATATAGTGCCCAATTGTTGATGCGTGTTTTGAAAGAAGCAGGATTGCCAGATGGTGTAATTAACTTGGTTTATGCACCTGGTCCAGAAATAGGTGAAGTTATTTTTAACCATGCCGATTTTGCAGGTATTCATTTTACAGGAAGTACTTCAGTGTTCAGACATATTTGGAATACCATTGGTGCCAATATTGCCAAATACAAAAGTTATCCTAGAATTGTGGGTGAAACGGGTGGTAAAGATTTTATCTTGGCTCACCAATCTGCCGATGAAGACGTTTTGGTTGCGGCCATGATTCGTGGTGCTTTTGAATTCCAAGGTCAAAAATGTTCTGCCGCTTCTCGCGTTTATATCCCTCAAAGCATTTGGCCTTCTGTGAAGTCTAAATTGTTGAAGGAAATGGCAACCATCAAAGTGGGTCCTACCGAAGACTTTAGCAATTTCGTGAATGCGGTAATTGACAAAAAAGCCTTTGATAAAATTGCGGGTTACATTGAATCTGCGAAAAAAGACGGTGTTGAAATCATTGCAGGTGGAACTTATTCTGATGAAAAAGGATATTTTATTGATCCAACCATCATTATGGCGCCAACTGCAAAATACAAAACCATGTGCGAAGAGATTTTTGGTCCAGTTTTGACCATTTTCGTTTACGAAGACAAAGAATGGAGCAACATGTTTAATATTGTTGATACGACTAGTGAATATGCATTAACCGGTGCTGTAATTGCTCAAGACAGAAATACCATTACCGAGGCAACTTGGGCTTTGAGAAACAGTGCAGGTAACTTCTATATCAACGACAAACCAACAGGTGCCGTTGTGGGTCAACAGCCTTTTGGTGGGGGACGTGGAAGTGGAACCAATGACAAAGCGGGCGCAAAAGTGAATTTGTTGCGTTGGGTAAGTCAACGTACCATCAAAGAAACCTTTACTCCTGTAAAAGATTACCGCTATTCTTTTTTGAACGAAGCGTAATTTTTCCTAAATAAATTCAAAAAGAAAGGCACGATTGTATCGTGCCTTTCTTTTTATGGGTTATTTTTGCTTTCTTTTATTCATTGTAATTATCCACAACTCACTATGATTCAAACCGACGAAGCCACCATCCGAAAAGTGATTTTCCACAAAGTAAACGTGCAGGAAGACAAAATATCCCTCAGCGATGAACTCTGTGATTTTCTCAACGAAGACGAAGCCGATGTAATCAAAAAGGCGTTTCTAAAACCTTTTCAAGGCGAATATAGCAAGTATCAATTTTGCCATGAGTATGACATTGAATTGAATGCGCTGTATAAATTGACCAAGTCGATTTATGAGGGACAGGATTTTATTGAGTACTCCAAAAATATTGGGCAGCACCTAAAAACGGTTTCGAAGCATCCAAATATCAAGGATGGTGATTTGTTTGTGATACACTTTGACAATATCATTATCAATAACGCCTATTGCGAAGCCATTGGGGTGTTTAAAGTTGAAAACAAGGATACCTTTATAGAAACGGAATTCAAGGGCAACAAGTCGGCCCATATGGAGTTTAGAAAGGGAATTAGCACACGTAAAATTGAAAAAGGGGGATTGGTGATTTTTACTCCGGAACCGTATACAGTGATGGTGATTGACAATGTAAAGCAAGGCACTGAATATTGGCAAACTGATTTCTTGAGTGTGACACCGGTAAAAAACGAGTATTTGCAAACGCATCAGTTTTTGGGCATTACCAAGGAATTTGTAACGTCGCAATTAACTGAAGACGTTGAAA
>CANKVM010000056.1 GCA_947487175.1 Flavobacteriales bacterium
CACCCCAAGCCCAAGACCATTTCAACATATTGCCAGGCGATGCAATTGTAGAAGTATTTGTAAATACAAAGTTGTTTGTTTTTAAGCATTGGCGTTGGGTATTGAAAGCAATATTTCTGGTAGCTTGGGGATAAACTTTTACATATTTAGAAAGTGTGTCAACGCAACCGCCGCTTGTGGCGGTTAATAACACTTTGTAAGGTCCAGCGGCAGCATAAGATCTGGTTGCAGGACTTCCAGTTCCCGTGCCACCATCGCCATAATTCCAGGCGTTGGTTATAGTGCCAGTAGTAACGGTACTTGTTGATGTAAACGTAAAACTATTTCCTCTCAAACACTGTGCAGCATTGTTGATTGTATATGCAACAGTAGGACTTGAGCCTACAACTATGCTTTTTGAAACAGTATCTGTGCAGTTATTTGCGGTTGTAATTGTTAAGATTACTTTGTAGGTTCCGGCTGTGGTATAAACGTGGGTAGGGCTTTTAGCTGTATCCGTTTTTGTATCACCCCAAGCCCAAGACCATTTCAACATATTGCCAGGCGATGCAATTGTAGAAGTATTTGTAAATACAAAGTTGTTTGTTTTTAAGCATTGGCGTTGGGTATTGAAAGCAATATTTCTGGTAGCTTGCGGATAAACCCTCACAAATTTCGAAAGTGTATCAGTACAAAAAGCACTGGTGTATGTAGTTAAAATAACTTTGTAAAGTCCGGCAGCGGCGTAATTTCGGGTTCTAGGACTTCCAAAACCACTTCCGCCATCTCCATAATTCCATGAATTTGTAATTGTACCCGATGTTACAGTACTTGTTGATGTATACGTAAAACTATTGCCTCTAAAACATTGGGCGGAGTTATTGATTGTAAATGAAATGCTTGCTTTTGGATTCACTACAATGGTTCTAGAAATTGTATCGGTACAATTATTTGCAGTGGTAATGTTTAAGATTACTTTGTAAGTTCCAGCTGTGGTATAAACGTGGGTAGGGCTTTTTGCAGTATCTGTTTTGGTATCTCCCCAATCCCATGTCCACTTCATCATATTCCCAGGCGATGCAACTGTAGAAGTATTGGTAAAAACAAAGCTGTTTGTTTTAAGGCATTGACGTTGGGTATTGAAAGCAATTCTTCTGGTAGCTTGCGGATATACCCTCACATAAGTTGAGATGGTATCTGAACAACCGGCCGTGTTTGTAATTGTTTCAACTACTTTAAAAAGTCCTGCGGTTGTATACGCATGTGTTGGCGATTTGGTCCCGGTTACTACTGCTGATCCATCGCCGAAATTCCAACGATTGCCAACTGCAGTTCCATAATTGATAGTGCTAAATGAAAATGAGTTATTTCGTAAACATTGAGCGCTAGCAGTGGTAGTGGTTAAGTTTGGCGTAATTCCTGTACAAGCAAATATTCTTGGAATAATTATGATACTTAACAGTATTACCAATAGTTTTTTCATTCGCTTTTTTACAAAAAAAAGCAATATATTTCAATTGATTCAATAAAAGTGTATTATTAATGTTTAAATCATATAAATGTTTGTTTTTTACATTTTCAAGACAATTTAAAATATTAAAATGAATGTGAAGTGAAATTACAAATTCACAACTCCACCCGCTTTAATCAAAATTCGCTGCTGTTTGAAATGCACTTCAATTTCAGATTCGCCGTGATTTTGAACGCTGGTACCAGAATGATTTACAGAAATACTCACAGGACTATTTTTGTATAAAATTCTGAATTTGTATCCATGCCATTGCTCAGGACAATGTGGGTCCAAATACATAGATTGGTTTTTAATTCTTAATCCACCAAAACCTTGCACAATACTCAAATAACTACCGGCCATACTGGTAATGTGTAAGCCATCTTCAGTGTCGTTATTGTAATTGTCTAGATCTAAACGGGCAGTACGCAAATACATTTCATACGCCTTTTCAGTAAGCCCAATTTTGGCAGCAAGAATGCTGTGAACACAGGGGCTCAATGAACTTTCGTGAACTGTAAATTGTTCGTAAAATTCAAAGTTGCGTTTGTGTGTATCTATGTCAAATTGATCCTCAAAGAAATAAAGTCCCTGCAAAACATCAGCTTGTTTGATGTAAACACTTCTAAGAATTCTGTCCCAACTCCATTTTTGATTGATAGGTCGCTCGTTTGGAGCCAATTCATCGCAAGGAATCAATTCTTTGTTCATGAAACCATCGTTTTGCACAAATACCTTTTGATTTTCATCATAAGGTAGGTACATATTTTCATTGATGTGGTTCCATTTTTCAATTTCTAGAGAAATATTGAAATTGGTTTTCTTTACAATAGTTGTAAATTCTGAGGGATATTGGCTTTGTAAGTACTTAGCACATTCTGCCGCATACATCATGCACCAACATGCAAAATAACTGGTATACCAGTTGTTGTTTACATTATTTTCGTATTCGTTTGGTCCTGTAACTCCGTGCATTTCATAGCGTCCAAAGTTTTGGCTCCAATGCACACGTTGTGACCAAAAACGGGCAATACCTAATAATACTTCAAATCCGCCTTCTGCCAAATAGGCTTTGTCGCCGGTGTGTTCAATATAGTTGTGAATGGCATAGGCAATGGCTCCATTTCTATGAATTTCTTCAAAGGTGATTTCCCATTCGTTGTGACATTCTTCACCGTTCATGGTAACCATGGGGTACAATGCTGCGCCGTCTTTAAATCCTAGTTTCCCTGCATTTTCAATGGCTTTATCTAATTGCTTATATCGATAAACCAACAGTTGTTTTGAAATGGCTGGATCACTTGTTGCCAAATAGAATGGTAAGCAATACGCTTCGGTATCCCAATAGGTACTTCCACCATATTTTTCGCCTGTGTAGCCTTTCGGACCAATATTCAGACGTGGATCATCACCGCAATAAGTTTGGTTTAATTGGAAGATATTAAAACGGACAGCTTGTTGTGCATCAATATCACCTTCAATTTCAACATCGCTCGACTTCCATTTTTCTTGCCAAGCTTTTGCACTCATATTCAAATGGCTTTCAAAAGATGAAGCGCCCATTTTTTCTAAAGTTTTCTTGGTGTGTAATTCTAAGCTTTCAATAGGGTGGTGGAAACTACTTGCAGAAATTGCATGTTTCACTGCCGTTATGGTTTGTCCGCCATTTGCATTTACGGTATAAATGCTGCTAGAGAATTTTGGATGTTCAGCGTGTGTTGGAGTTGCAGACAGTTCATCGTCCCCCGAAAAAAGAGAAAATTTAACCCCTGTGCATAGGTGCCAATTTAATTTTTTGGTTTTAACGGTTACAAAGAGTTTATTTTCAGTGCTTTCCTGTTTGATTTCTTCCCAAAACTTTTCATCGTAGTTACTGTCTTTGTTTGAAACATCTGCATCTACGTAGTTTTCGATTTTAATTTCACAGGCCGTATTGGGGGTGATTTTGTAGCGCAAAGCGCTGAATTCTTTGTTGATTAAGCTGTAAAATCGGGTAGACTCGATTTCAATGCTAAGGCCATTTTTTAAGGTAATATTACATTTTCTAAATAACAGGCCATTGTACATGTCGAGTTCGCGGTGAAAATTATTCACTGATGCTTCATGTAAGTCTACCAATTCATTATTGATCCAAATTCGCAATCCTGACCAGTAGGTACTATTAATAACTTTTGCAAAATATTCGGGGTAACCGTTTTTCCACCAACCAACACGGGTTTTATCTGGGTAATAAACACCGCCCACATAGGTTCCTTGCAAAGTATGTCCGGAATACGTTTCTTCCAGGTTTGCACGTTGACCCATCATTCCATTTCCAATGCTAAAAACGCTTTCAGCAATTTCATTCATTTCTGGATTGAAACCTTCTTCAATTATTTTCCATGGATTGGCCTTGAAATATTTTATCATGAATTAAAGTGTATTAAAATCAAAAGCACCCAAGTTTGGAATGCAATAATTAGCCAAAGGTAGGTCCTTTTGATTGCCAATTCCCACTGCAAACATTTTTCCATCTACAGCAGCTTTAATTCCTGAAGCGCTGTCTTCAAAAACGATACAGTTTTCAGGAGCAATCTGAAGCAATTGAGCAGCTTTTAAAAATGTTTCAGGATTTGGTTTGCCGTTAACGACATGATTGGCATCAACAATGGCAGTAAATTTATTGAGTAATCCTACTTTTTCAAGTGCAAGATTGGCGTTTTTACTGGCAGAACCAAGCGCCAAGGGAATATTAAGGGAAATAGCTTTTTCGAAGAAATTAGCTACCCCTTCCAATAGGTATGAACTATCCATTTCCTCAACCAATTCTAAATACCATTGATTTTTTCTAATTAAATCAATTTCAAATTGTTCTGTGGAAAGGGTAGTATTTGCTTTTTGCAAAATTAATTTCAGCGAATTAGCTCGTGAAACGCCTTTTAATGCTTCGTTATCAGTTTCGGTCAGTATGTATCCATAATCTTCGGCCAAGCGTTTCCAAGCTTCAAAGTGGAACTTTGCGGTATCGCAAATTACGCCATCTAGGTCTAAGATGATGCCTTGAATCATACAGCAGACTGTACTTTATTCAAATGGTATTCAACCAAATTAATTACTGGTTCGCGTGTAATAACACCCACATTTAATCTGTGAATTTTACAAGCTTCTTTTAACAAATCACTAAAATGGAATGCAACTGAACCAACAAAATGTACAGGTACATCTTTGTGATTTGGGTATTTCCAAATATGGATATTGATAAATTTGCTAAATCCGTTGTAAATGAAGTCACGAACCCATTTGTCATCGCGGTTGTCGCTTAAAAAGCGCATGAAAGATGCCAAATAAACATTCGGATTTGGTTTGTTGTAAACCGCTTCAAATATTCCTTCTTTAGTTAAACCAAATGTATCAATTAAACCTTGCTGTATTTTATCTGGAAGTTCGTGGTATAAGAACATTCTCAAAAGTTCTTTTCCATAAAAAGTTCCACCCGCTTCATCGCCAAGAACGTAGCCCAATGCTGGTACTACTTCGTGAATATCTACGCCATCAAAATAGCAGCTATTAGAACCAGTTCCAAGAATACATGAAATTCCAGGGTCATCGCCGCAGGTAGCGCGAACGGCACCCAATAAATCATGGTCAACCATCACTTCTGCTTTGCCGAATACTTTACGTAATGCAATTGCTACAATTTCATTTCTTGAAGCATGACTTGCACCTGCACCATAGAAGAATACATGATCAACTTTTAACGCCAATTCTGCCAAACCTTCATTTTTGCGAATTTCTGATTCAATAAGCTCAGAATTATGAAAAAACGGATTGAAACCCATTGTGTGAAATGTTAATCGGGTATTTGCACCATCTGTGAAAATCCAATCGCATTTTGTGCTTCCGCTATCTGCTACTAATATCATTTTGTTAAATTTGGTGCAAGATAATAAAAAAATAATAAGTGTCAAATATACACTTAATAAATAACTATGAAAACATTATAAATGAGTAATAAAAATTAAAAATGCTTTTGTACTTTTGCAAACTATAATGTCCATAACACCATCATTAAATCCCCACGTATCAACCGATTGTGTAATCTTTGGGTTTAGTCAGGAAACCTTGCGCTTGCTTTTGATACGTAGGAATATTCCTAACAGATTAACCGAATTAAATGACATTTTATATGCATTGCCCGGTGATTTGGTGAAGGATGATGAAAATTTAGATACATCGGCAAATAGGGTATTGGCAGAATTGACAGGGTTAAAGGGTATTTATTTAACACAATTTCAAACATTCGGCGATCCTTTGAGAATTGCCAAGACCAAAGATCGTGCGTGGTTGGAAAGTGTTCGACAAGATCCTGATGCCCGCGTTATTACTGTGGCTTATATGGCTTTAATTGATAGTCATAAAGTAAATTTACAGCCAGGTTCTTTTTCAGAAGAAACGGTTTGGGTACCGATTCATGAAGTTCCTGAATTGGCCTTTGATCACAATGAAATTTACGAACAAGCTTTGGCTGCCTTAAAAGAAAGGGTTCAAATGCAACCTATTGGTTTTGAACTATTGCCAGAAAAATTTACTATGGGTCAACTTCAATCTCTTTATGAAACGATTTTAGAGCGCGACCTTGACAAACGTAATTTCCGTCGTAAAATGATAAATAGTGGGGTAATTTCGCCACTTACCGAGAAGCAAATTGGCGTGAGCAATAAACCAGCGCGCTATTATGTATACAACCGCGAATTTGCCCAATCTAATCCGAGCAGTATCTTTAATTTGCGCATGGATGGAAGTTTTACGTTATTTAACTAATAATGTAAACATTTTTTGAGGAACATACTCAAAAAACAACTAAATTTGCACCTCATTTTTTAATTGAATGCTAACTGTTTCTAATGTTTCCCTACGCTTTGGTAAAAGGGTATTGTTCGACGATGTAAATCTTAAGTTTACACGTGGTAATTGTTATGGTATTATTGGTGCCAATGGTGCTGGTAAATCTACCTTTTTGAAAATCTTATCGGGTGAAATGGAACCAAACACGGGTTCTGTGGATATCGAACCAGGTAAACGTATGACGGTTCTTAGCCAGAATCACTTTGAATTCGATGAATTCCCTGTGCTGCAAACCGTAATGCGTGGTCACAAAAAACTTTGGGATATTATGTCTGAAAAAGATGCTTTGTATGCCAAAGAAGACTTTACTGAAGATGATGGAATGCGCGCTTCTGAATTGGAAGGTGATTTTGCCGAAATGGACGGTTGGAATGCCGAAAGTGACGCCGCAACCTTATTAAGTAATTTGGGTATCGAAGAGGAATGGCATGAAAAATTATTGAAAGAATTGAACGGTAACCAAAAGGTAAGGGTGTTGATTGCCCAAGCGCTTTTCGGTAATCCCGATGTATTGTTAATGGATGAACCAACCAATGACTTGGACGTAGATACCATTCGTTGGCTAGAAGATTTCTTGGCAGGATTTGAAAATACCGTTTTGGTGGTGAGTCACGATCGTCACTTTTTAGACAATGTGTGTACACATGTATGCGACATTGACTTTAGTCGTATCAAAATCTTCTCGGGTAACTATACTTTCTGGTATCAAAGTTCTCAGTTGGCATTGCGCCAACGTTCTGACCAGAATAAAAAGTCGGAAGAAAAGAAAAAGGAATTGCAAGATTTCATTGCGCGTTTTAGTGCAAACGTGGCGAAAAGCCGCCAAGCTACTGCGCGTAAGAAAATGTTGGAACGTTTGGATATTGAAGAAATTCAGCCAAGTGCGCGTAAATATCCAGGTATTTTCTTTAAACAAAGCCGTGAAGTAGGTGATCAGATTTTAACAATTGAGAATTTATCATATAAAACCGATAGCGGTGAGTATTTATTCAAAGACTTGAATTTTACCGTGAACAAAGGCGATAAAATTGCATTTGTATCGAGAAATACCTTGGCGTTAAATACTTTCTTTAAAGTTCTTTGGGGGGATGCGAAACCGCATTCTGGAGAATATACTTGGGGAGTAACCGTAACTATGGGCTATTTGCCTAATGAAAACGAAAAGTTCTTTACTGAAAAACAAAATTTGGTGGATTGGCTCCGTCAATATTCTGCGGAAAAAGATGAAACGTTTATTCGTGGTTTCTTAGGACGTATGTTGTTTAGCGGTGAAGAAACCCAAAAAATGTGTAATGTGTTAAGCGGTGGAGAGAAAGTGCGTTGTATGTTGAGTAAAATGATGATGGAAAATCCCAATGTTGGATTGTTTGATGAACCTACTAACCATTTAGATTTGGAAAGTATTCAGGCTTTGAACAACGGTATGATGGAATTTTCGGGCGTTGTTTTGTTCCACTCACATGACCAGGAGGTAATGAACTCTATTGCAAACAGAATTATTGAAATTACGCCAACTGGCATGATTGACAAGTACATGAAGTACGAAGAATTTGCAGAAGATACTCAAATTAAAGAGCGTAAAAAAGAATTGTATTTATCATAAATATAACTAAAATTTGTTGAAAATAAAAATGAAAAAATTAAGTATAGCGTTGTCTGGGTTGTTGATAATGGCCTTGGCAAGTTGCGGTGAATCGTACGATACGAAAGCTGCCCCAAAAACATCTGAAGATTCTTTCAGTTATGTAGTTGGATTGAGTGTTGGTAAATCTTTGAAAAAAGAAGGTCTTGAGGGATTGGCATTTGGTGCATTCATTCACGGTGTAAAAGATGCAATGGCTAAAGATAGCGGATTTGCAATTTCTGAAGCGCAAATGGATGGTGTTCAACGCAATTTCGTGAAAAGCATTCAAGGCAAAAAGATGAAAAAAGTGCAAGACGACACCAAGAAATTCATGAACGACAAAGCAAAAGAATCTGGTGTTATTCAACTTCCAAGCAAAGCTTATTACAAAGTAATCAAAGCAGGTAATGGTGCAGCACCACAAGCTTATGATACTGTTGAATTCAAATGGGTATTCAAAACAGGTAAAGGCAAAGTAATTGAAGATAATACCAAGAGTCCTAAACCTATTAGAGGCACAGTGGCAATGATGGGATTGGCTCCATTAGAAGAAGCTTTCCAAAAAACCCAAGAGGGTGGAACTTGTGAAGTAACCATTTCTAATGAATTACATCCTGCGTTGGCTCGTTCAGCAGCTACTTTTGAAGACATGTATGGCGTATCAATTTTCGAAATTCAAATTTTGAAAGTGACTCCAGGTTTGCCTCCTAAACCATCTCCAGCAGGTGCAATGCCACAGATGGGCGGAATGCGTT
Source organism: Flavobacteriales bacterium (assembly GCA_947487175.1). Lineage (GTDB taxonomy): Bacteria > Bacteroidota > Bacteroidia > NS11-12g > UBA955 > VMCP01. The sequence continues at coordinate 8,753 of CANKVM010000056.1, forward strand.
AATCGATATTTTTAATTGCCAGTTTTGTTGTGAAACTGGTTACAAAAAACCCTTGAATGTTTTCATTTAAGGGTTTTTTTATGCCAAAAATTGGCCATTTACACTGTGCGGTTGTGAATTGAATAATAACGTCATGTCAACGCAGTGTTAATTATAAGTAATAGCAATGCAATCTTTTATAAAAGCATACAGACTTGTCTGTATGTTCTTTTCTCGAAAAAAAACAACCATTTTGGTTGCTTTTTTGGATATGAATTACAAGGTTGCTTTACCTTCTAGAATTCGGCAATGCCAATGAATAAATTTGACTGCGCACATTCAAAGTTTGAACGATCCATAACGAGGCAATGAGTAAAAATCCTCCGGCAATTACAAAAATATTCAATTGCGCAGGTGCTTCAAATCCGAAATTTTCGAGGTATGCATTGGTGATATTTTTAACCCCGAAAACCAATGTTAAATTAACAACGGCTATGATTGAAAATATCAATGCCAACTGTTTTGAATACCATTGTACTATTTTTTTATGGGGATAGCCTTGTCGCAGCAAGGTTTCGATTTCGTATTTCGAGCGGGAAATTGCCAACTGAACATACAAAATAAATGAACTCACAGAAACAAACATTACCACAATTCCCAATACTGCTAAGATGCCCAAAATGGCTTGCAACAGACTTCCAAATTTGCCATTTTTTAATAGTTCTTCGTTAGTTTCATATCCCTCATCTTTAAAATACTGTTGAATTTTAGGCAATTCTTGCTGTTTGGCCTCAACAATAATTCTGTACGACTCAGGCGATGCCTGATTATTCCCATAATGCGAATTGGCATAGTTCATGAAGCTTTTTGGCACCAACACCGACGAAATGCGGTTGCTAAAGCCAACTATTTTACCGGTAAAATGGGCTGTTCCTTTTGCACCACGAACATCGATGTCGAAAACGGCCAATTGAATGGTAGCTTTCGATAATTGAGGCAAACCTCTGCCTGGTGCGAAATTGAAGTTGTAAAGATTGATAAAATCCGTGGGTAATATCATGGGAATCATTTCATTGCCCAATTCCCAATTCCAATCGTCGGGTTTTACATCCAAAAAATCATCCCCAACGCTTTCCATGAACAACTCCGTTCTAAATGCAGACGAAGATTCTCCATTGGGTATCGACATCGAAGCCACAGCCTCAAATTGGTTTGCTGTAAATTCTGAAATTCTTTTTACGGAGGGAAGCGATTTAAGTTGATCTACTTCGTTTTTACTGAATGTACTTTTGCCAAGTTTGAGTGAGTTTAAAACTGAAACTTGCTTATTCACAACCAAAAATTGACTTCCAATTGATTGCTCTTGGCTATTCACCATGGTTTTAAAGTCTGCAAATAATTGTGCAGCAATAAATATCAAGAAAAATCCCAAAAAGCAGCCAATAATTGCACCAATGAGTTGACTCGGTTTTTGCGTTTTTATAAAAATGCGGGAAACTATTTTCTGACTCATCTTAAATATTTACGGGGGTAAATCCTGCAATTGAAAACCGGCTATCTAGGGCGGTTACAATAATTCCTGCGTTTTGGCTTGCCGCAATACTGGTAATTAAATCCAGTGCAATTTTGGCGTTTTCTGCATCCAAATGGCTAAAGGGCTCATCCAAAACAATCCATTGAAAAGGTCTGTTTAGCGCCCTCAATATGGCAACGCGTTGCATTTGACCAAACGACAAATTTCCAACAAGTACATCCATTTTGCTTTCAATGCCCAGTTGTTTTGCCCAATCAAAAAGTGTTTCTTTTGTTTGGTTTTTGGGGGATATATTGTTGTTGTGCGCTTGTTGAATTTCGGACATCAACATGAGGTTTTTCAAAACGGTAAGTTTAGGAAAAAGTTGCAAATCTTGAAAAACGATGCTGCATTCGTTGGCTCTCCATTGACTCCAACGTATTGGAGAAAATTGGCGGCTATTTTGTCCCTCAAAAAGAAGATTGCCATCAAAATCACCACGGGTTCCCGCAATGATACCGACTAAAGTAGACTTACCTTTGCCAGAGGGTGCAACAATTTGATATTTAAGCCCTTGCGTAAATGTAAAAGTTGAATTCCAAATGCTATTTTCTGTTACAAATTCAGCGAGTGGGATGGGAATTATGCCATTGAATTCAATGTCCATCGTTTATTGCATTTCTTCTATACCCGAAGTTTCTGCTTGAATGGCTTCTTGTTCCATTTGCATTTCAATTTGACGCTGAGCCGCTTCTCTTTCAACATAGCGCTTGCGCATAGCTGTTGAAATTTGATCGGTAATTTTTATTATTTTCATGATTGAATTGTCTGAACTTTTGGTGAAATTCAAACTCATAGAAGCTGTTTTGTTGTTTCCTTTAATTTGCATGTTGTTGAAGTTTGCCATAACGTCTATAAAAAGTTTCATTTCAGGTGATTCTTCAGGAATATGTAAACCCGTGCAAATTTTAGAAATCCCGTAATTTTTTGGATTTAGGTCTAGGTAAAACGAAGACGGGTAATCTGCAAAAATTGCTGATATTTCTTTGTCTAATTGGTTGTTCCAAGTTTTATTTTTTGCCAATATTTTGGCATTTTCATCGTCGTTGGTAAATACCAATTTGTTGCCGACGTGCACACAGTGCATTGTTCCGAAAAATCCAATAGGCGCCGACATGATATTGTTATTTGACTGAATCATACCATTTCCTTTGGTTTCGATAAATTTCAAAAGTTTATTCAGTGTTTTTTCGTTTTGAAATCCAAGTTGGGCGGTGAAAACAGGAACTATTTTGGTTACTTTTTGTGTGCCCTGTGCAAATTCACCTGTTTCTGGGTTCATGTTTTCATAATCGTAAACGGTTTCTTCAATTTCTTTTGAGCTCAATTTTGTTAATGCAATAGAAAGGCTGCCGTCTAATAGTGATTCTAATTCTGTTGTTGAAATACCTGTTGTTGAAGCCAATTCCTTCATTGTATTTTTGGTTTCTGGCAATGAATTTAAGAGTTTTATGACGTTTGGCATGTCAATCATAGAGGCAAGACCAAGTAATATTTTGCCATTTGGAGAAATAAATTCTAGGCTTTCTTTAGAAAGTCCTCCGTTTTGCAATATTTGAAATTCTTTGGCAATAGAATTATCTTTATAGTACTGAATGAAATTAGTATTAATATCTTGATCGTTAAACGAAACCACAAAGGCAGCAGCATCTACATTCGCAATTTGTTTTTTTAATTTTTGAGGGATAGAAATAAATTCAGTCATAGTATTAAAGCTTTTGCTGTAGTTTATATATACTGCCATGTCGCCACCTTCACTTTCGGTATTTTTAAAGCTTGCCAAAGAGCGAATGGAATTAGTTTCAGATTGGGTCATGATTTTCTTTGCGCCAGATAAGGTTTTTGTTCCAGCATAATAAATCAGGCAGGCTTCATCATTCCAAACGATGGCAATTTGGTTGTCGTTATCATTGCTAAATTCCGATCCTTCCTCGGTGGAATTTGTAAGCGTATTTTGCGATTTATAGATATTTAAGTTTCCAGATTTTTCAAATTCAAGATTTGCATCTTTTGCAAAACTTTCTATAAAAGTTTTTAGCATTTTTGCGTCTGAAACGCCGAAAACCAGTCCTACTGATTTATTGGTAGATTCTATCAAGTCTGACCCAAAAATGTAGATGTTATCGGTAAAAGACATTCCAATTTTTGAGGGATTTTCAAGAAACTTTGCCATGTTTTTGAATTCGCTTTCAAAGCTTTTTATAACTGGCTGATAAGAGCGCATTTTTTTAATGGCGTCAAAATCAATTTTCCTACCCATCGATAATGGGTTTATTTTAATTACGCCTGAAGCAGTTTTAGGAATGTACTTTGGCAAGCTTGAGTGGCGAGATTTGATAAACCAAATTGAACCAACAATTGCAATAACTGCAACTGAAACAATGATTGCGATTTTCTTTGAATTCATATGATACAAAGATGCAAAAAAATTAGTTTAAGTAATATTAGATTTTTGTAAAACTTGGTAGGTAATCAAAATTTAGTATTTTTTATAAGCTATCTGGAACTCTAAGTTTACAGGATTAGCCTTGCTGCGCTAGGCTTTCCCTAATATTTAGTCCTGCAAAAGCAAAGTCCATCGCTAGTGCGATGGCTTTTTTTATGGCATTCACTCGCGGGTTGCCTCACTTTGTTTCGGCAAAGGGATTAGCTTCGCTGATCCCTATTGTTTAGTCCTGCAAAAGCAAAGTCCATCGCTGGCGCGATGGCTTTTTTCATGGCATTCACTCGCTTGCATGCTTCGCACGCAGACTCGTTTATGCCATAAAAAAAGGCCTCAACTTTCGTTGAGGCCTTTGCTTTTGATCGTGCACGCTTAGGGATTCGAACCCCAAACCTTCTCATCCGTAGTGAGATGCTCTATCCAATTGAGCTAAGCATGCATTTCCTTCGGAGATGTAAGGGTTGGAAACAACCCCGAAAGGGGTGCAAATATACTATGAAATATTTTTGATTGCAAACTAAGTTCAATAAAATCGTATTGTTTGCTCAGTTTTATGCCAAATTATTACTTGTTTGCTTTCCTTAAACATTGCCTACCTTTGCAGTATTGAAAGATTTTATAAAATTGGGAATAGCGCAGCCCATTATCGATGCGCTTGAGGCTCAAGGGTATTCTACACCTACGCCCATTCAAGAACAAGCTATCCCTGCCGCTTTGGCAAAAAGTGATATTTTAGGTACCGCACAAACTGGTACCGGCAAAACTGCCGCATTCTCTATTCCTATTATTCAGCACTTGTCCGAAAATCCAAGTCCCTCAAAAGGAATAAAAGCTCTTATCTTAACCCCAACACGTGAATTGGCAATCCAAATTGATGAATCAATTGCGGCCTATTCAATCAATACAAATCTTTGGCATGCCGTTATTTTTGGTGGTGTAAAACAAGGTGCGCAAGTGGAAGCAATCAAGAGAGGTGTCGATATTATGACAGCCACCCCCGGTCGCTTGCTAGATTTAATGCAACAAGGACATATTGACCTTAGAAACATTACGCATTTTGTGCTGGATGAAGCCGATAGGATGTTGGACATGGGATTTATTAACGACGTGAAAAAAGTGATTGCAAAATTGCCTATAAAGCGTCAAACCCTTTTCTTTTCGGCAACAATGCCATCTGAAGTGGTAAAATTGAGTAAATCTATTTTGGTTGATCCAGTTCGCGTTTCTGTAGCACCTGTTTCAACAACTGCCGAAAAAGTTACCCAAAAAATGTTCCATGTAGATCAGAAAAATAAAAAGTATCTACTTCGCCATTTGTTGGAAAATAAGGAAGAAGAAATTCCGTCGGTATTGGTATTTACAAGAACCAAACACGGTGCCGACAAGGTTGTGAAAGATCTTGTCAAAATGAAAATTTCTGCACAAGCCATTCACGGTAATAAAAGTCAAAATGCACGTCAAACTGCATTATCGAACTTTAAAAATAGAACAACCCGTGTTTTGGTAGCAACAGATATTGCTGCCCGTGGTATTGATATTGATGAACTTACACATGTAATTAACTATGAAATTCCGAATATTTCTGAAACCTACGTACATAGAATTGGTAGAACCGGTAGGGCTGGAAATAGTGGTGTAGCATGGTCGTTTGTTGATTGGGAAGAAGTTCCTTTTATCAAAGACATTCAAAAGTTGATACAACAGATGATTCCAATTGAAGAATCACATCCATTTTTGCCTGGTACTAAAGTAGCAGAGGAACAAGACGCGAAACCATTTTTCCGCCAAGCAGAAATTTTGCAAAATCAAAAGGCAAAGAAGAAAGCGAAAGCAGGAACTTTAACGTCAAATAGCAACTTCAAATCGAAATCTCCTAATAATTCTCAACCTCGTTCTGGTGGAAATGCTGAGCCGGTATTTCAGCCTAAACCAAAACCACAAGGCGAACCTGGACTGATTAAGAAGAAATTTAAACCACTAGGAAGCAAAGATTAATTCATCTTCGCTTTTAAAATGGAATAGATCAATTTGATATTGTTTAGATCAAGCTCTTGAAAGTTTGAAGGATCTATTTCTGAATCTGGTCTTATTTCGAATGCGAGATATGGTTCATTGTATAGCAGATATTGACTTTGGCTTTCCGAAAAGGGGGTAATATTTCTAAA
>CANKVM010000057.1 GCA_947487175.1 Flavobacteriales bacterium
ATTAGACCAACAAATTTCATATACCCAAAGTGAAGATGTGGTTAAAATGCTCCAAATTGTAGGCAGAAATATTCAAATCGAGCTTTTTGAAAAGCATAACCACTTACTACAACATTGCAAAACTGGGAATGTGAATGAATACTTCGATAATCAAGAGAGTTTTTCACCAGAAGTGTTGGAGGCAATTACTAATTGGCTACGCCGTAATTAGAAGGTTTATAAACGTTTATGAGGGTTTATAAAAGTTGAGTTTTTTACGTTCAATTTCTAAACGCATGGCAGAGTGACTACGCCGTAATTAGAAGGTTTATAAACGTTTATGAGGGTTTATAAAAGTTGAGTTTTTATACGTTCAATTTCTAAACGCATGGTAATGCTTCTAAACCCTAAACGAGCGAAGCTCTTCTAAACAACAAGAATTACTCCGCACACAAATAACGATAGTTGTGATTCAGTTTAAGAATTATTGCAAGAATTTATCTAAACCTTTATAAACGCTTATAATCTTTTATAAACCCTTATAAACCTTAGCATTCCTCAGAAATCAATTCTAAACCTCTCTCTGCGTAATTCGGCGTATGGCAATGGATTTTTGTAATCGTCAACGTGTTGTAAACGATTTTTAACAATCTTAATTGCGTCGAAGATTGCGGCTCTGAAACTCAACGTTTCTGCGGTTCCCTTACCTACCAATGAATAAGCTGTTCCATGATCTGGACTGGTTCTTACTACTGGTAATCCAGCTGTAAAATTAACGCCGTCATAAAACGCAAAGGTTTTAAAAGGAATCAAACCTTGATCGTGGTACATTGCCAAAACTGCATCAAAAGTTTTGTATTGACCACTTCCAAAGAAGCTGTCTGCAGAATAAGGTCCATAAACCAATTTCCCTTGATCAAAAACAGTTTTGATTGCAGGTTGAATAATTGTTTGCTCTTCTTTGCCTAACAAACCATTATCTCCCGCATGAGGATTTAATCCCAATACAGCAATTCGCGGTTTTGTAATTCCAAAATCTTCACGAAGTGAGTTAAACATCACATGAAGTTTATTGATAATTACATCAGATGTAAGTGCTTTTCCTAATTCGGTAACTGGAATATGTTCTGTTGCCAAGGCAACACGCAAATCATCACTTACCAAAAACATGGCATGGTTATCAGCCTTCAAATAATCGGCAATATAACCAGTATGTCCTGTGAAATTTTTAGAATGAGGTGCAACAGTTGATTTATCAAGAGGGGCAGTAACCAATGCATCTAAATGATGCAAATCGTTTAAAGCAGCATCCAATGATTTTAATGCTTCATTACCCGCATCATCACTTGCAACACCCATTTGTATTTCAATTGTTTCTTCGCTTGAAACAACCAAATTCAATTTGCCTGCAACTGCTTGTTCAGCATTTTTAACCAAATGATACATTGGATTTTCCATTCCAAGCACCTTTTTATAAAACGTAAAAGTTTTTGGAGATGCGTATAAAATAGGGATACAATATTTGTAAATACTTTCTTCTCCGAAAATCTTCAAAATCAGCTCCATCCCTATTCCGTTGGGATCACCTTGGGTAATTCCTATTTTAACCAACTTATTTTCCATTATATTTTTTCAAAAAATAATTCAACATCATTCGAACTCCAAAGCCAGTTCCACCCTGACCAATATACCCTTTTGGTGCATGAGCAAAAGATGTGCCTGCAATATCAAAATGCAACCATTGGTATGCAGTAAAATGTTTTAAAAACATTGCTGCTGATTGTGCACCGCCGGCACCTTTACCTAGGTTTTTCAAGTCACTTATTTCGCCCTTCATTTCATCACCAAATTCAGACCAAAGTGGAAATTCAGCCATACGTTCGTAAACTGTTTCACCGCTTTCTTTAATCTCATTTTTTATAGAATCCGCAGCGGTTCCCATTACTGCACAACCGTAACTACTCAAAGCTCCGGCAGCGGCACCTGTTAACGTTGCAAAATCGATTACCAAAGATGGATCATATTTTTTAGCAAAGGATAATGCATCACAAAGTATCAATCGTCCTTCTGCATCAGTATTTAAAACTTCAACTGTTGTACCATCCAAAGTTGTGATAATATCACCGGGGCAAATTGCATTTTCACCAGGTCTGTTGTCGGTAGCAGGAACAAGTCCCATTACCCAAACTGGCAATTTCAATTTTGCTACTCCATACAGAACAGCACCAACAACCGCTGATCCTGCCATGTCGCATTTCATAAAATCCATGCTATTCGGCGTAGGTTTCAAACTCAATCCCCCTGTATCAAAAACAACACCCTTTCCAACCAAAACATAAGGTTGAGAATTGACAGCGTTTGCAGGTTTGTAATTCATTATTGTAAATGATGGTGGCTCTTGACTGCCTTTATTCACAGCAATTAATCCTCCCATTTTTTGACTTTCAATTTGGGCTTTCCCCAATATTTCAGTATCAAAACCTGCTTCTTTACCCAGAGATTCAAAAGCATTTGCCAAAGCTGTAGCGGTGAGTGTATTTGATGGTTCATTTACCAAATCTCTCGCTTTAAATACACTTTGAACTATCAGTTTCAATGTTTCAAATCGTGCATTTTCGGAACTATTTAATTCCAAATTTGGCATCTGAGAGTTTGTAACTGCTGATTTTTTGAATCGGTTGTATTGATATTGGCTCAACAAAAATCCCTCAGCCAAGAAAAATGCTTCGTCAACTTGTAAGCCATTATAGATAACTTGCAGATTCGTTATTTTCAAATCGGCAGCAGATTTTGCAATTCTAGAACCTTCAACACGAAGTCTTTCGGCTTCTGCATTTCCGGTTAATTTACCCAATTTTACCAAATAAAAATGTCCCTCAAAACCAAAATAATCATACCCGTATTTGTCATCATTTACTAAAGTTTGAAAATATTTTACAACATTTTCTGGCAGCCCAAGTTGGGCAATTTCACTGATATTTTGGAAGAGTACTATCTGATTCATATATGCTTTGCAAAGTAACAATAAAATTCGATTGAAACCACATTGGGTTTAGAACAAATGTTGCCTATTTTTGTGACTTCATGAAAAAAATTCGTGTAGGTATTTTTTTTGGTGGTCAATCGCGCGAAAGAGAGGTTTCTTTTGCTGGTGGACGTACCGTTTACGACAATTTGGATAAGTCTATTTTTGAGGCAGTTCCTCTATTTGTTGATAGTTTTGGCAACATTGTTAAATTAGATTGGCAATATGTATACAAAGGCAGCGTGAGGGATTTTTATCCTCCAGCGCAGTTCTTGCCTGATTTACCTCATGGTTTTCAAATTTATGCAGAGAGCTTAAATCCAGTAGAAGCTTTAAAACAATCTCATTCTGTTCAATTCGAAACTTGGATAAACGAATGGGAAAAGGAGGCTGGAAACAATATACATACTTCAGTTGAAGCTATTGCCCACAAGCAATTGCAAACTGAAATGCTTCAATCTATAGGTGAAATTATTACCCTTGAAAATTTATCACACCAAATTGATTTTGCCTTTTTGGCCTTACATGGAACTTTTGGAGAAGATGGAAGTATTCAAGGAATTTTAGAATGGTTGGGCATTCCATATAGCGGTTCTGGAATTTTGCCGTCGGCAATTGGTATCAACAAATCCATCCAAAAGGATTTCCAAAGCGCAACCGGATTATACGTAAATGAATATCAAACCCTTAATAAATCTGCTTGGATAGAAGCCAGTGAAAATGGCGAAGCCGGTTTAAAACAAAAGCAAGAGTGGTTTGTGATGTTCAACATGATGTTTGGAGAGAAAATGGTTATTAAACCGGCTCACCAGGGATCATCATTGGGCGTTAGCATTTTGATGCACCCGGACTTCAAGGAATTTTGCAATGCTATTGACCTCGCTTTTTTTAAATTGAATTTTGATATAATTGAATATAAGCAAAAATCATTAGAAATCCAAATTCAAGAAATCAAGCATTTGACTGACTTAAGAAGCGGACTGGGATTACCTCTATTGGCAAATGGCAATAAAATAAACAGACCCGATGAATTGCAATCTTTTTTCAATGCGTCGAATGACAATATCGTTCTTGAATCTCTAGACAGCGAATCGCAAGTGGTAATTGAATCACTTATTGAGGGAAAAGAATTTAGCTGCATTGTGGTTGCAACAAACGACGGTGGGTGCTTGGCATTACCTCCTACTGAAATTAGAAAAACGGGTATGCTGTTTGATTATCGCAGCAAATATTTACCTGGCTTAAGCAACAAAGTTACACCGATTGAAGTTGAAGATTCTGTTATTGATGATATCAGACAAGCCTGCGTAAATTTATATGGACATTTCGGATTTGAAGTTTATGCCCGCATTGACGGATTTGTAGACGCAGAAAATGAAATTTTCTTAAACGACCCCAATACAACCAGTGGAATGATGCCAAGTTCATTTTTCTTCCATCAAGCTGCTGAAATTGGATTGAATCCAAGTCAGTTTTTGACATTCATTATTAGTCAATCTATCCATGCAAGAATCAATAGCCATCCGAAAGGACAAAAATGGCATTCGTTGAGGAATCAATTCCAAGAGCTATTAGACGGCAAGGGAAAGTCCCTCAATACCAAAAAGAAAATTGGGGTAATTATGGGAGGATATAGTTTTGAACGCCATATCAGTATGGAATCTGGACGAAACATTTATGAAAAACTAAGCAGTAGCGAAACGTATGAACCATATCCTTTGTTTTTAAGTGGTAATAGTTCTGAATATACGTTGTACAAATTGCCTTTGAACATGATGTTAAAAGACAATGCCGACGACATTAGAGAGAAAATTGAAAATTACAGCGAGAATGCGATGATTCTTCAAATTCAAGAAGAGGCAAAACAAATTACACGTACATTTAACCAATCTGGTTTAATTGCAAAGCCAGTGCAAATATCTATTGAGGAACTATCTAAAGAAGTTGAGGGCGTATTTATTGCATTGCATGGCAGACCTGGCGAAGATGGAACGATACAGAAGGATTTAGCAAAATTTGGATTGTATCACAATGGAAGTAAAGCGCACAGTGCAGAAATTACAATCAACAAATTTGATACAAACAAAAAATTAAGGGAATTAGGTTTCTTGGTGGCAGACCATGCTATGGTTGCGAAAGCAGATTTCCTAAATAACAAAATTGAAATAACTTCTCATATTATCAAAGATTTCGGATTGCCGTTAATTGCAAAACCAGCAGATGATGGTTGCAGCGCGGCAGTAAGAAAAATAAAATCTCAAGAGGAACTTATATTGTTTCTAGATTTGATTTTTAGAGATACTAAAGAATTGGATCAAAGTCATTGTGAAAAATTGGGAATCACTGTGAATGATGAAATACCAAGAAAAAACGAACTCCTCATTGAGCAGTTTATCCAAAAAGGAGATTGTGTTAGATTTTTAGAGGTAACTGGTGGAATGGTTACCCATAAAAACGAGGATGGAAGTATAGACTATGAAATGTTTGAACCTTCAGAATCGTTGGCGGAATCAGAAATCTTAAGTTTGGAAGAAAAGTTTTTGGCTGGCGAGGGTCAGAACTTGACACCTTCAAGGTTTTCGAAAGATGAATTTGAGCAAAATAGAATTTCGAGGGAAGTAAGATCTACCTTAGAAAAAGTAGCGAAATCTATTGACGTTACTGGTTATTGCAGAATTGACGCTTTCGTGAAAATTTACGAAGATGGCAAAGTTGAAACTGTAATTATAGAAATAAATTCTTTGCCAGGAATGACGCCAGCAACATGTATTTATCACCAAGCGGCAATAAACGGATATAAACCTTTTGATTTTATCCAAGAAATACTGAAATTTGGAGCATTAACACAAACTCATGGATAACAACAGCACTAAAAATTGGTTTTATAATATTGGAGCTGCACTGGTAGTTTTTGGGATATTGATTTTTACCGTTTATTTGGCTTTGGGCTGGTATACCAAGCACGACGTGAAAATTCCGGTTCCCAATGTGGTTGGACAAACAGTTTCGAATGCAGAAATCATGATGCAAAACGAAGGGTTAACTGTGAAAATAATTGATTCTGTATACAATGAAAAAGCACAACCTTTTTCAATTATTGAGCAAATACCTGCTGCAGGAAATGAAGTAAAACCTGGTAGGGCAATTTATGTAGTTATCAATTCTGGAAACAAACCAAAAATAAAAATGCCAAAATTAGTCGACCAAAGCTTAACATTGGCAACTGCTGTTTTGAAAAACAATGGGTTGGTATTAGGCGAAATCTCATATTCATTTGATGAAATTGGAAACAATTTGGTAGTAAGTCAAAAAAACAATGGACGAGAAGTAGCACCTGGAACCCTTTTGACTAAAGGAACGAAAATTGATTTGGTAATCATATCGAACGACAAGGATAAATTTCCAGATGCCATTGATTCAACTTCATCTGGCGATGAAACAACTGTTCCTGAGGATATTGGAAATTAATTTTTTAAGTAAAACAATAAAAAAGCAAAATAATCGTTATTAGAATTCTAGGTGCTGCCTAAAATTCTTTTCGGAGAATAATAAAAATGAAATTAGGGTTTGGAAATGCGTTCAAAGAGAGTTGCAAATTTGTCATAATTGGCTCTATCCTATTATGTTCATTATCCAACAAATCAAACGCTCAATTTACCAAAGTTTTCCCTTTAAAATCGAATGAAATTGCCAATCAAGAGAGCAAGAGAATTAAACCTTCAATTTCTCAAAGGTCATTTCATATAACAGATACATTAACTTTACCTTTCTTTGAAGATTTCGCTTCGAAATTGGGATATCCCGACCAAAAAAAATGGTGTGATAAACAAGTTTGGGTAAATAATTCATTTGCTATTCTTCCACCAAATTATCAGGTTGCCACTTTTGATCATTTGAACCAACAAGGCAATCCTTATACCAACTTAGACAAATTCTCAAAGGTGTTTGCAGATAGTTTGACATCTCAACCTATCAATTTGTCATTTTATTACAAGGGACCAATCAGTTATCAATACAAAACCACCGACAATATTTATTTGAGTTTCTTTTACCAAGCCCAAGGATTAGGCGATATTCCTGAAACTGAAGATTCATTGTTATTGTATTTCAAAAATAACCAGCATCAATGGAAACAAGTTTGGGCAATTGCAGGTAGTGCCGTTGATTCATTTAAAGAGATTTTTATAAAAATTGATGCTCAAGAATTTCTTCATCAAACCTTTCAATTTAGATGGGTAAATTATACCAAGGCAACAGGGAATTTAAATCATTGGCACATTGATTATATCCGTTTAGAAAAAAACAGAAATAGCACCATCAACGACATACAGGATGTTGGAATAGTGGCTGTTGAGTCGGGGCTTTGCAAAGATTACAAAAACGTACCCTATTCTCATTTCAAATCTAATCTTTCAACCATTACAGGTTCTGGACCGAAGGTATTAGTCAGAAATTTGAACCAAAAGTACTCTGTTCAAACCCGATTTGGTTTAAATATTAAAAATAGATTTGGCAAGGATATTTACACACAACCTTTTGGAAGCAGTGCTAGAAATATACTTCCAAATTCAGATTCATCTGAGTCATTTGCCAAATTACAATTTGATACACTTTCAACTGCAAATCCTTCTTTGCAATATAAATTTCAAATTGCGCCGCAGAGTAATGACGAGACCCCAGATAATTACAATTCACTAACCAACAACAATACTGTTGAATTCACCCATGAATTTTTACCATGGTATGCTTATGATGATGGCTCTGCTGAAGGTGGTTTTGGTTTAGATTATGCTTATTTGGGAAACATCAAAGGTCAATTTGCAATGGAATTCAATACGCTAACCGATGACTCGCTAAGAGGTATTGCCATGTATTTTACCCAAACCAATGCAGATGTAAGTTCTAGAACGTTTAAATTGCGCATTTGGAATTCATTGTCGCCATTGGGTTCATCAGATAACAAAGATCAACTCATTTACGAAATAACTGTTGACAAACCTATTTACAGAGACTCTGTAAATTTATTCAACTACTTTTTCTTCGATTCTACTTTGTTTTTACCTAAAGGAAAATACTATGTGGGTTGGTTGCAAAACATGCCATATGTATTGAATGTAGGTTACGATAATAATTATAGATTCAACAACATTGAACAACCCAATCCTCATTTATTTTATAACTTGTTAGGCAGTTGGGAAAAAGCAGATTTCAGTGTAAAAGGCACTCCAATGATTAGAATGCTATATGGTGAAAGAGTGAATTATTCGTTTTCAACAAATAAATTAGAAAAGTTTAAAGTGAATGTATTTCCAAATCCTGCTAGCAACATCATTCAAATATTCCCAAGCCATGGTATTGTCAGCAAAACTGAAATTGTTGATATATCAGGACGTGTAATTTTATCAAAACTTGAAGGAAATATATTCGACGTTTCTATATTGAAATCCGGAATATATTTGGCTAGGGTTACACTCACAACTGGACAAATTTCAACATCGCAATTTTTCAAACAATAATTTATGATTCAAGATATTTCTGTAATAGAATTAAAGCGCCGCAAAGATGCAAATGAAAATCTCAACCTATTAGATGTGAGAGAAACATACGAGTTTGACGAATTTAATTTAAATGGAAAGTTAATTCCTCTAGGAGATTTACCTGGCAGAATGGATGAAATTGAAGATTGGAAAAGTGAAGAAATTATTGTGCATTGCCGCTCCGGAAGAAGAAGTGCAACTGCTCAACAATTCATGCTTCAAAATGGATTTACCAATGTACGCAACCTTGTTGGGGGCGTAATTGATTGGCAAATGGAATTTGGACAATAATAATCCATTTTTATTCTTATTTTCGAGGGATAAATGAATCTTATTTCATCCATATCACTTCAGAAATTATCAATCCTATTTACCTTAATCTTAGTTGGTTGCTTTGGGCTGGTTTTTACCTACTGTGGTAGCAATGATTCAATTGCAAAACAAGATACAGGTTTCTTTCTTAATCTAAACGATACCGTAAATTATGTAGGCATGGAAACTTGCAAAGGTTGTCATTCCGACAAACATGCCACTTTTACTCATACAGGAATGGGATTGAGTTTTGATTCTTCGTCTAAGTCTAAATCTAAAGGTAATTTCAATCAAAACAAACCCATCTTCGACCCGAATAGGAATCTTTATTATTACCCTTATTGGCAGAACAATTCACTATATATTTCGGAGTACCGATTAAACGGAAAAGATACCTCATACTGTAGGAAAGAAAAAATTTCTTATATCATTGGCAGCGGTCAACATACCAATAGCCATTTGTGGAAAGATGGAGACTTTTTGTATCAAGCTCCATTGACTTTCTATACACAAAAAGGAAAGTGGGATTTACCACCGGGTTTTGAAAAAAACAATACATCCTTTCACCGGAAAATTGATGTGGAATGTATGGCTTGCCACAATGCCATGCCCACAGTAAATGAACAATCTGTAAATTTATTTGATAAAATTCCTTTGGGAATTGATTGCGAACGCTGCCATGGTCCGGGTGAATTGCACGTAAATCAAAAACGAAATGGAATTTTGGTGGATGTCAGAAAACAGGCCGACCGCAGTATTGTAAATCCCAAGCGCCTACCCTATTCCCTCCAAATTGACATTTGCCAAAGATGTCATTTACAAGGGAATAATGTACTTAAACCCAACAAGAAATTCACCGATTTCCGTCCTGGTATGAAATTGTCTGACGTATTCGAGGTGTACATGCCAAAATATGAAAACAAAGATTATTTTGTTATGGCCGGACATGCCGACAGGTTTCAGCAAAGTCAATGTTTTATCAAATCGAACAAAGGCAAAACCGAAATTTATAATCCCAATTTAAATTTAACTTGTATCAACTGCCACAATCCTCATGTAAGTGTGAAGGAAACCAAAATACAGATTTTCAACAAAGTATGTGTTGATTGTCATAACGCCGAATCCAAGCGCAGCGGGTTGAAAAACTGCAAACTGGCATCAAGTCAGCAAATTCATCCAAAAGGATGTGTGGGCTGCCATATGCCGGCAAGTGGATCGGAAGATATTCCTCATGTTTTGGTTCACGATCATAAGATTCAAAGGCCAAAAAAACTTGGAGATCTTGAACAATCAAAAGGAAAATTATTGGGATTATACGCAGTAAATAATCCCAACCCCGATAACAAAACATTGGTAAAAGCGTATATCAGTTATTTTGAGAAATTCAATCCAGATGCATTGTTTCTGAATAAGGCGCAATCGATTATTGAAAAAACCGAAATCGATGTTGAAGATAAAATTCACTTGGCATACGTAAAAGGCGATTTCAAGCAAGTGAATTTGCTATCCAAAGATTTGTCGAACAAAAATTTAGATGCCTGGACAAATTATCGCGTGGCAAAAGCTTGCGACAAAACCAATAAGTTAAACGATGCCATTAACTGGTATAAATTGGCATATGACAAAATGCCAATGAATTTAGATTTCGGCGCAGAGTATGCGAATGCGTTGATCCGTAATAATGAAGTTAGAAAAGCAAAAGAAGTCCTTCAAAAACAAAATAAAATTGCGCGTAAACACGAACTCACTTTATTGAATTTGGCGGTGTGTTTGTACAAAGAAAACAACTTGAACGAATCTAAAAAGCAACTGATTTCGGTATTGGATTTAAATCCAGATAACGAATTGGCTAATTTATATTTGTCAGAAATGTATATCAAAGTATCCGAAACAGGATTGGCAAAAAAACACCTTGAAAACGTGATGCGTATCAGAAAAATTCCAACCAAAAATTGGAAAAGTGAAATTGATAGGATGATGCGCGAATTAGAAATCCCCAATTAAAAAAAATACCAATTTAGATGCATAAGTTTGACAAATTATAATGAAATTTGTATTGAAATGTTAGATAAATTCGGAATTGCCAAAGTCATTGCCAAAGAACTAAAAAACGGATATTACGTAAATTTAGGAATTGGAATCCCTACCCTCGTTGCAAACTATATTCCAGAAGGAATGGAAGTAGTTTTGCAAAGTGAAAATGGATTACTTGGTATGGGTCCTTTTCCTTTTGAGGGAGAAGAAGACGCCGATTTGATTAATGCAGGTAAGCAAACCATTACCATGGTAAAAGGTTCGTCAATTTTTGATAGTGCTACCAGTTTCGGAATGATTCGCGCAGGGAAAGTGGATTTAACAGTTTTAGGAGCCATGGAAGTGAGCGACAACGGCGACATTGCCAACTGGAAAATTCCAGGTAAAATGGTAAAAGGAATGGGCGGAGCAATGGATTTGGTTGCTTCGGCTAAAAACATTGTAGTTGCCATGCAACATACCAATAAAGCCGGCGAAAGCAAGTTATTGCCGCAATGCAGCTTGCCATTAACAGGCTTAGGTTGTGTGAAGAAAGTAGTAACAGAATTGGGCGTTTTTGAAATCACCGAAAGGGGATTCGAATTGAAAGAAATTGCACCAGGTGTTACGTTTGAAGAAGTAAAACAAAAAACCCTCGGCCGTTTGGTTATTGAAGGTGAAATTCCAGTTATTGATTTAAACGCTTAACCCAAGAATACAATCTTATATTTGTACTTATGAAAGACACAGTTGATGCATCTATTACTGCCTTTAAAGGTCAAGTTTTTTTGTGGGAAATAATCATTACCATTGTAGTTTTTGCAAGCGTATTCTATTTCTTTAACGGTTTCAAAAAAAAAGAAGCCAAATCGCGCAAAGAAAATTCAGATTTGAATACCGGTAATAATTGATCTCAAAAAAGAGGAAATTGAATTGCAGAAAATACTTTTCCTCCGTAACTTGCACCTATGTCAACAACAAGTTATATTGAATCAAATAGAGACCGTTTTTTAAACGAATTGTTTGAAATATTGCGCATTCCAAGCATTAGTGCAGATTCTGCCTTTTCTGGCGATGTTCGTAAATGTGCTGAAAAAGTTGCAGAATTTTTAATTGCTGCAGGTGCTGATAATGTGGTTTTAGAAGAAACCGCCGGAAATCCAATTGTTTATGGAGAGAAAATCATTGATGCCTCTTTGCCAACAGTTTTGGTTTATGGCCATTATGATGTGCAACCAAGCGTTCCAGATGAACTTTGGAATACCCCTCCGTTTGAACCTACAATCATAGATAACAAAATTTATGCGCGTGGAGCCTGCGACGACAAAGGACAGTTTTTCATGCACGTGAAAGCATTCGAAACAATGATGCAAACAAATTCTTTGCTTTGTAATATCAAATTCATGATTGAAGGTGAAGAAGAAGTAGGTTCAAATAACCTTGGAACCTATTGCAAAAATCACAAAGAAAAATTGAAAGCCGATGTGATCTTGATTTCTGACACTGGAATCATTGCAAATGATTGTCCTAGTATCGACGTTGGATTGCGCGGTTTAAGTTATGTAGAAGTTGAAGTTACTGGTCCACGTATTGATTTGCATAGTGGTGTTTACGGCGGTGCCGTAGCCAACCCAATCAATGTACTTTGTACCATGATTGCCAGCATGCACGACGAAAACAGACATATTACTATACCTGAGTTTTATGATGATGTAGAAGAAGTTTCTGCTGATGATAGAGCTGCGCTAGGCCGCATTCCATTTAGCCTAGACGAATATAAAAAGCACTTAGCTATTGATGATGTTTTGGGCGAAAAAGGCTACACTACCATTGAAAGAACGGGTACAAGACCAACACTTGATGTAAACGGTATTTGGGGTGGTTATATTGGCGAAGGTGCTAAAACAGTGCTTCCTTCAAAAGCTTATGCAAAAATTTCTATGCGTTTGGTTCCTAACCAAAGCAGCGAAAAAATTACCGAAATATTCCAAAAACATTTCGAAAAAATTGCTCCAGCCGGTGTAAAAGTTAAAGTTACCCCCCATCACGGAGGCGAACCAGTTTTAACTCCTACAACCAGCAATGCCTACAAAGCGGCAGCTTTGGCAATGACAGAAACTTTTGGCGTTGAACCAATTCCAACCAGAGGCGGTGGAAGTATTCCTATTGTTGCGCTTTTCGAAAAAGAACTACAAACCAAAACTGTGTTAATGGGATTTGGATTAGATAGCGATGCAATTCACTCACCAAATGAACATTATGGAATATTCAATTACTTCAAAGGAATTGAAACCATTCCACAATTTTTCAAGCATTTTGCCGCGTTAAGCAAATAAAATGGCATTACTTGAGGGAGAAGTTTATGAAGCGTATAGAAGTGAGTTACTAAAAAGGTATCGCACATTATTGCGCACTTTGGGCAAAGATTTATCCAAAGATAAAATATCCCTCATAAGAGCCGCTTTTGACCTTGCTGCCAGATCACACGAAGGCACTGTAAGGAAAAGTGGTGAACCTTATATTTTTCATCCTTTGGCGGTGGCGCAAATTGCCGCAGGAGAGTTAGGACTTGGTACCACCTCCGTTGTTTGCGCGCTGCTTCATGATGTTGTTGAGGACACTGAAATTACCCTCGACGATATTGAACATCGTTTTGGTAGCACCATTGCATCAATTATTAACGGACTCACCAAAATTTCTGTAGTTTTTGAAACGGTTGACAGAGATGCTAGTGTTCAAGCAGAAAATTTCAAGAAAATGCTGCTCACACTGGGTGAAGATCTTAGGGTTATTCTCATCAAATTGTGCGATAGGTTGCACAATATGAGAACATTAGGTTCTGTTTCTGAAAACACAAAACTCAAAATCGCTTCCGAAACTCTTTATATCTATGCTCCATTGGCACATAGATTGGGTTTAAATGCAATAAAAATTGAAATGGAAGACTTGGCTCTGAAATTTACCGAGCCAATATCTTACAAAGAAATATCTCACAAAATTGCCGAATCTAAACTTTCTAGACAGAGGTATATTCGCGAATTTATTGAACCATTAAAAGTTGAATTAGACAATTCCGGATTGGAAATTACCGAAATTAAAGGTCGGCCCAAAAGCATTTATAGCATTTACAGAAAAATGCAAAAACAGAGTATTCCTTTTGAAGAGGTTTACGATGCATTTGCCATTCGTGTAATTGTGAATTCCCCATTTTTTCTAGAAAAAGCCGATTGCTGGAGGGTGTATAGCATCATCACCGATAAATATCGTTCTCATGAGGGACGTTTGCGCGACTGGCTCTCCCACCCTAAGAACAATGGCTATTCGGCTTTGCATACTACAGTGGTTGGTCCTAAAGGACGTTGGGTAGAAGTACAAATTCGCTCAAAGCGGATGGATGACATTGCCGAACGTGGTTTGGCGGCTCATTGGCGCTACAAAGCTGAAAATATAGAATCAAAAAACACGCCTCAAGAAAACGCATTTGATAATTGGATAAGCGCGGTAAAGGAAACATTAGAAAATAGCGATTTATCGGCACTCGATTTGGTAAACGAATTTAGATATTCATTACTTGGTGAGGAAATTTACATTTTCACACCAAAAGGCGACGTTAAACCTATGCCAATTGGTTCGACTGCCTTGGATTTCGGTTTTACCATTCACACAGAAGTGGGAATGAAAACTATTGGTGCCAAGGTAAATAATAAACTCGTTCCAATTAACCATTTGCTAAAAAATGGCGATATCGTTGAAATTATTACCACACAAAAGTACCGAGCAACTTCAAATTGGCTTTCGG
>CANKVM010000058.1 GCA_947487175.1 Flavobacteriales bacterium
GTGTTTACTGTAAAGCTTGGGGTGGCTTGAGGGTATATCGTAATCCATTTACTAACTGTATCTGTACATCCATTGGCGGTTGTCATTGTACATACGGCCTTAAAGATACCTACTCGTTTATATGAATACGTTGGACTCTGACTTGTTGATGTTCCACTTGTATCTCCAAAATCCCAACTATACGTCATTGGTGAGCCTGGAGCTGCTATCGTACTTCCATTGGTAAATGTTACTGAGTTACTTCTTAAACATTGTTTTGGGGTCGTGACCGTTAAGCTTCTAGATACTTGAGGATATACTGTTACCCATGTACTTACTGTATCCGTACATGAGTTATTCGATGTCGTTGTTAATACTACTTTGTATACTCCTGATGCGGTAAAAGTTCTGCTGCCATTGGTTGATGTTGTTGCTGCTGAGCCGTCTCCATAGTTCCAACTATACGTAAGCGTTCCTGTAGCTATTGTACTTGCGTTGGTAAATGTATAGGCATTGCCCGTTAAACATTGTTTTCTGGTATTTACACTAAAGCTTGGCGATGCTTGGGGGTAAACTACTACATTTTTGCTTAATGTATCCTTGCATCCATTGTTTGTTGTTGTTATTAATCTAACCGAATAAGTTCCTACAGTAGAAAACGACTTTGTTGCCGGACTACCATTCGTAGAAGAACCATCAGAATAAGTCCAATTATACGCTGTAAACGAACCAGTTGCAACAGTTGATGTACTTGTAAATACAAAGGAATTATTTCTCAAACATTGATCAGAATCATTCGTAGTAAATTTGCTGGTAACCTCCGGGTAAATACTCACATTTGTAGAAAATGTATCTGTACATCCAGAAGAATCAACTACCGCCAAATAATATGTTCCAACATTTGATTTTGTGGCATTTGTAATAACAGGTTTGGCAATATTTGAGGTAAATCTATTTGGTCCAAACCAAGAATAACTCAATATTTTTTTTGCCGTCGTTGAGAATTTCAATGAGTCACCCCTGCAGAATGGTGATTTTACAAGTATACTACCCGATATACCAGTTGATACTCTAATAGAAGAAGTATCCCAACAACCAGATGAATTCCAAAATTTCACATAGTACCGCCCCACATGTTTTTTCAAAGCAGCTTTAATTGCTGGATTATATATGTTACTTGTAAATGAATTCGGGCCAGTCCAATTATATTTAACACCATTCGTAACTGTGACACTTAATTTAATAGAATCACCCAAACAAACCCTACGAACTGTATCTATAGAAAAAGCAACTCTCTGAAGAGTCACTTTAATTTTAACAGTATCAGAACAACCTAATGAATCAAAAGCAATTAATTGATATGTTCCAGTATCTGCATATTTTGATGGCGTTCTAAATGCATTTTGAATATTTGAAGTATAATTTCCCGGACCAGTCCAATAATATCTTATTTTTTTTAGGGACGTGTTATTGGCAGAATCCTTTACATAAAACTTAATGGTATCCTTTAAACAAGCAGCAGAATTACTAGATACTTTTAAAAATTTCTTACATTGAAAAAATTTAACTAAAAAAGCGTCATAACCTGCAGCTTTTGCCGTTTTATATCCATTTGATGAAGGAATAGCCCAACCAGTACCTCTTGTTGATGTGGTATAACTACCTAAAAACAAATCGTTATTTGCACCAACTGCTAGACCCAACATATCATCCGGTGCATCAACACCTCCATCATTTCCGGAACCACCATAATATGTACCAAAAATCCGCTTACCTGATGGATGAAATTTCTCTATATACGCATCAAACCCACCACCCAAATAATCTTGCCAAGTATTCCATGTTCGAATAGCTGATGTATCACCTGCGGTTGTTGGATCATTATCAGTCTCAGTAATACCAGAGCAGTAAATATAACCAAAAGTATCAATTGTTAAATCCCATCCAACATCTTTAAAGGAGCCACCAACGTATGATATCCAAACAGAATCTCCAGCGTTCTTATATTTTGCCAAATAAGCATCACCTGAACCACCATAAGTTTTTTGATGTGCAATTTTAGTAGTAATATTAGCCCGTGAAAAAGTTGTTCCGTAACAATAAATATTACCACCTGTATCTGTTTCTATACTGTTAAATAAATCTTCCGCCGTATCACCACTATACCTAGACCAGCCTAAAGCACCCGTATTTGAAAATTGACCAACAAACGCATCTGATGCACCACCTCTAAAATCTTTTTTACCGGTAATTGACACAGTAGAATATATTTTATCTTTACTAGTAGATACAGTGCTGGTATTGGATTGCGTATAGCCACAATAATTTAATTTATTTAATTTTTTATTATAAGAAACACCCATGATAACATCAGTATTTGTTCCTCCAAAAAAACTCGCCCAAGAAAATACACCTGTCGAATCAAATTTACCCAACCAACCTTCTATATCTGTTGAAGTTCTCGATGGTTTCCAAACCCCAGCAGAAACGATTGAAGCATTATTACTTCCTGTACTTCCTCCAAAATAAATATTATAATTTTGATCAACATCAACACCATAAATATTGTCGTTTTGAGTACCTCCAAAATAAGTTGCCCATTTACGTTGTCCAGTATCGCTAAATTTAATAATAAATCCATCAACATTTCCAGCATTGCTGCTCTGTTTACAACCAGATGACACTGGAAAATTTGTAGATGAAGTATATCCAACAACAATAGGTGACTTTCGACCATCGATAATAATTTTAGTAATTGATTCATCCTGAGTACCTCCATAATAAGTAGTCCAACATAGTTTACCATTTCGAGCAAACTTAGACAACATTGCATCCACACCAGTACTAGAAGTACTCGATCTTGTTGTTTGATAAGCACCTGTTGTTGCTATTGCCGAGGAAGATGAAGTTTGACCCCCAAAATAAATATTTCCGGATTTATCAGTTGCAATGGACTTAATTCTATCGTCACCAGGTCCTCCGTAATAAGTTCCCCAAGCTCTATTCGGAATTGGATCAATTACAATTGGAAAATCTACATTGTTCGATAATAATTCAAAGCCATAAACATCATTTCCAAAATACTTCCATTGAATTTTGATTTTTTTCAGTGATCGGTTCGACCATGAGAAGGGAATAGATTCTTTGATTATCCCGTTTGATGTTTCAATAAAAAGAGTATCTTGAAAAATATAATGCTTATTGGCACCCTTAATCTCGAAACGAATTTTATCAAATGCTTCCTGATTTTTTACCTTGAAGTTATATTTAAAAAAATCATTGCTTGAATTATTTCCTGACTCAAAATCAACATCCACTCCAGGCCAAATATCAACATAACTTACACCTTTATAGCTTTGGGCATTTAATTCGCTAGTGCTTGTAATATATCTGTATAAACCTCTCGTTTCAGACGAATTAACTTTTTTAATTAAATGCCCATCATAAATAAAATTAAAATCAATTCGATGGAAATGACTTTTTGTCTTAATAATTTCTGTGGAATTTTGGGATTCATTTAATTTTTGATCCTTGATTAATTCATAAGAAAAACCATTATTGCGCAACTGAACTTGAAAGTCATTTTTTCGCGCTAAATACTTAACATCTGAATTGGGTTTATTATTCTGATCTAATAGTTGACCAACATTTTCAACAAATGAAATTTCCTCTGAAAACTGAGCAAATAAATTATTAGTTGCAACCAAAAAGATGATTCCAATCAATAAATTTTTAATGCAGATTCTCAAGTTAATCAAAGCGTTTTATAGATTTTATCTAAAATTTCGCAATTTTAAGATGTCAAATATAGTAGAATTAACTCTATATACTAATACTTTAATCTTGTGTCGCGCAATTTTATTATTTCAAAAAGCATCAGCACCCAAAATACGATACATGGAAAAACTTTCAATTGGGCTGTTTCAACAATCCAAATTCGTAGATATTTGGGATATATGTCTGAAGGACCTAATTCTGTAAGGAAGAACAACAACACCAGTCCAATTAAATAATAGTTTGAGATTTTAACTTTCATGGCCAAAAAAGCCATAATTGCGCCAACAGCAATAATGTAAGTGGCGGATTCAGCCATATGATTGAATATGACAACCCAAATCATCCAAGATAAGCCATAAACAATTCGGTTTTTCTTCAAAAAATTACTCTGAAAAAATAATGGAATGAGTTGTATAACCAATCCTATAGCCAAAACAATATTTTTACCAATATTCAAGTGAAACCAAGTATTCAGCCAAGCCATTACAGAATACTTCAAAAATGTATTTCCATCATTTTTTAGCAAATCAAAATAATTTACATACTGCTGAATTAATGTTTCAAAAGGTATTACAATTAGAGGAAGTCCAAACAAAATCAGCATAAAAATAAAAGCTTGTAGAATTGCCTTTTTTAATTGATTTGGATACAACAAGAATACTGCGAATAAGGCTATTCCAAATAGCTTGATAAATCCTGTAATACAAATTAAAACAACTGCTTTTAATGTATTTTCTCTCTGAATTGCAGCCAAAGCCAATAACATTAATCCCAATATTAAACCATTGCTTTGGCTATTGAGAACGGATGTAAGCATTTCAGGCATTAACAACAAGAGCAAAATTGGTTTCGTTTTTTTATTCAAACCCAAAAGTTGAGAAAAGCCCAAAATTGGCAAACCAACATTTAATAAATTCCAAATAAACAAACCAAGCGCATTGGGCAAGATCGCAAAAAATCCAAAAATCAACGCAAATGAAGGCGTATACTTGAATAAATCATACTGCTCATTAGTATATTGAGTATATAAATTTAATTGGCCTAATAAGTGAAAAAATGAGTTTTTAAAAATTATATAATTATTGTATTGGGTAACGCCGCAATCAACACCATCCATATTTGAAACAGGCAATAAATAATTTCTTAACGTGGCGTATACTGCAACAAGTAAAAATAGCAAAGGCAGAAACCAGTGTTGATTTTGCAGGAAGAAATTTTTTATTTTCATAGACACAAAAAAGGGGCTTACGCCCCTTTTTATAATATTATTAAATCTTATTTTAAGCGTCTTCCGTTTTGGAAAGTTACCACAAACGCATCAGGATAACCTAAACCACGAATTTTTGTTTTTTGTCTTTGTGCTTCATCTTCAGTTGCATATCCAGAACCGGTTGCATACTTGTAATAACCACCATCTCTATATTCAAATGCATTTGAAATTCCTTTATCTTCTAGGGATTGCAAGCTCACTCTATTTTTAGACATTAAGAACTGTACACGATATTCCACTCTAGATGATCCAGAAACCTTATTACTTGGCTCTGTATAATCTACTACTGGTTCATCATTTACAACTGTCTCCACTTTTTTAACTTTCACTGAAGCTTTAGAAGCAGGACTTTCGTATTTGGCTTTTTGTTTGTTGTTACTTAAACAAACAGGTGCTTCTATTTTATCTAGAATTCCATCTTCATCACTATCAGTATCAATGTAATCGGGTTTACCGTCATTATCTGAATCTATTTTACCTTCAACATTATCTGGAATATCATCATTGTCAGAGTCTTTATCAATAAAGTTTGGTTTACCATCACGGTCTGTATCTTTATTTCCTTCATCTCCATCTAATATTCCATCATTATCTGAATCTAAATCTAGGAAGTTAAGCGTTCCATCATTATCAAAATCATTGTCTTTTTCAACCCTATCTAATATTCCATCATCATCAGAATCTAAATCAATAAAATTGTCTTTCCCATCACCATCTGCGTCATCTGCACCTTCATTTTCATCTAAGATTCCGTCATTATCAGAATCTAAATCAACCAGGTTAATTTTCCCATCTTTATCAAAATCTACAGATTTTTCCACTGCATCAGGTATTCCATCATTATCAGAATCTTTATCAATAAAGTTCGGCAAATTATCATGATCTGGATCACCTTTTCCTTCAGCAGCATCAGGAATACCATCATTATCAGAATCTTTGTCTAAATAATCAGGAATACCATCGCCATCTGCATCACCACATTTAATTGGACCAGTTGATAAATCTTCTGAAACATCAACCGGAGTTTTCTTTTTAGGTTTATCTTTAGACTTAACTTCTGTATTTGATGCGATTTCATTCGTAATCATTGCAGAATCAACAGCAGGAATAATTGGATCTTCTTCAACTTGAATTTGACCACATGGAATGATACCACTAACCAAATATTCAGTTCTTCTATTTACTTTATGCTCTTCATCTCTGCAGTTAACACCATTTTTACAACGATTTTTGATTTTGGTTTCACCATATCCCTCAAAACTCATGCGCTTTGAAGAAATACCTCTTGAAGCTAAATATTCATAAACTGCTTTAGCACGATTCTTAGACAACTCTAAATTTAATGCGTCGCTTCCTTTAGAATCTGTATGTGAACCAAGAGCAATTTTCAAACCGCTATTATCTTTCAAAACAATAGCTACACGGTCTAACTCTTTTTTACTATCATCATTTAATGCAAATAGATTAGATCCGTAATAAATTGGTTTCACATCAAAAAGAGTTCCTAAATCATCACCCATTTTATATTTTTCCACTATTAACGTCACCATTTTTTGGCCTTTGCTTGTTAGGGAATATTTTTCTGAAACGGCATATCTATAACCACAAGGATGAGAAGCTACCTGAACCTTTACGTCTTTTGAAATACCTTCGTACGTATAATTTCCATCTGCATCAGTAACAGCCTGAATTGCCTTTTCATTGTCATTCAAATTATCCAAAGCAATGGTAGCATTTGCTACCGCTTCTTTTGTATCTTTATCAATGACTTTTACTACAACATCATTAGATGTTGGCGCTGCGTTAGAATCATTTCCTTGAGTCCATTTAAAGAAATATAAATTATCGTTGTATCCAGTAGCCAAAGATCCATTTGAAGATCTGTTTGACGACATAGTACCCCAATTTTCATGGAAACTAGCTGCGAAATCATCCAAATTTGAGTTAACAGGTTTACCTAAGTTAATTGTAGAACCAGAATTATCGTCAACGGTAAATACATCTAAACCACCAAATCCCAAATGTCCCTCAGAAGAAAAATATAAATCTCCAGAATCTGAGAATCTAGGGAAATTATCTCTTAAAGCGGTATTAATCTTAGGACCTAAATTTTTAATTTCACCTAATTTTATACCATCTTGGTCATTTTGTAAAATCTGTGCTTCATATAAATCTGATTTACCATATCCACCCGGCATGTCAGAAACAAAAACAACTTTAGAGCCATCTGGTGAAATTATTAAATCAGCCACTGAGAAATCTGTGTTATTTAATGGGAAGGCAATCTCTTTCCATTTTTTTGTAAATAAATTTTGTTGAATTGCAAATATTTGTAAAACCTTCTCATTTTTACTATTTGATTGTTTTGCATTTCTTGTAATATAAATCATTCGATTTTTATCATCATAAAAACTTACATGTTGATTTAAAGCTTTTGCATTGCTAGAAAGTTCAACAGGTTGCGAAATGCTGCTATCCGAAAATTTTGCCTTAAAAATGTTATAATAAGGTTGCTCAAACCAAGCAGATAAAACTTTTCTTAAACCTTTTTCAGTATGAGATGTATAATAACAATTTCCATTATTATCTGAAACCACACCGTATTCTCCTAAAGCATTAGCATTAGGAAAAGGCTTTATGGTATACTTTGAGTTAAAATCATAATCAGCCCAATAGTCACTGCGTTTTTCTTTGTTTTCAGCATAAAAATCGGCAGTTAAATCATCAAAAAGCGGTTTATCTTGAAATTCAGGAGTTGCCTTCACTATTAGAATTAAACTATCAGATAATCCATATAATTCCATTTTACGGGCCACCAATGCATAATTCAATTTATCTACTGCATCTACTTGAGAAGGATATTTATCTAACAATTCAGCATAAGCATCAAATGCTTTGTCTGTAAGTTCAGACTGAGCAAAAGAAAATGCCAAAGCTCGTTGAGCCAAATAATCATTTTTCTTTGATGTGGTTTTATTGCTATTTTCCTTAATTATTTGACTGTAACGCTGTTGATCTAATTTTTTAACTTCTTTTTGTTGTGCATTAGCAACAGAAAAAGAAATTAAAACAACAAGTATTAAAACAAATCTTTTTAGATTTTTATTTATTATTTTCATGAATCTTATTTTTAAATTATTAGAAATATCTAGGAACCCTTACTCTGCTATTTGCAACATATGGAATCATGTATTGCAATCCAAATTCATGGGAGCCTTTTATATATGTATTCAAAGGGCTTAATTTACTATCGTATGAATAAACCAATGTAAACGAAGGACTTACAGCAGCTGATGCCATAATTCCAATATCGCCTTCAGTTCTATAAAAAGCACCAATTGAATAATTGTCTTTGTAAATAGCGTGTAAGTTTACATCAACTTGAACAGGAATACCATATCCAACTTTAACTTGGGTGGTCGGTTTCAATTTAACATCATCATTCACATCTAATACAACACCCGCAGAAAAATTATATTGTGTTTTCGCTGCATATTCAATGTTTATATTATTCACTGAATTTTGAGGGACAAAAACCATTCTCGGTGCAGATAAGCCAACAAAGAACTTCTCAGAATATAAGTAAGCACCAAAACCTATCATAGGAGCATTGAAATTATAATCGTTGTTTTTAAACGCATTGTCGTTTCCAACATTCTGAAGTTTAGATAAACTAAAGTTATAATTATACAAACCACCTCGCAAACCAACTGCCAATCTTAAATCTTTAGTGATTTTCTTATTATAGGCAATTGAAGCAGCAATTTGAGTTTCAGAAATTGGACTCGCTTTTGCAAACTTACCAATGGTACCGGATTGGATATTTAATCCTCCTGCAAAATCACCAATTAATGGAGAATGAACGCCAAAATTGTAATAAGTTGGAGCACCTGGAAAATCCACCCATTGCTTTCTAACTAAAGAATTTGCAACTAATGTACGTTTTGAACCGGCATAAGCAGGATTCAATGCAAATGAATTATAATCATAATGCGAATACATTTGTTCTTGTTGTGCATTTAGCTTGTTATTCGAAAACAACAACATACATAGGCTTAACAAGAAAGTATATTTTATCATTTTTTTCATTATCTTTTTAATTATTAAGGTTTGATATAAATATTACCTGAAATTGGTTGTCTATTTTGACCATTAAATTTGAATACAAAGAAATAAATTCCTTCTGGCAATTGATTGGTTCCAAAGCTTGGATTTGATCCTTTGTTTGTGCCATCCCAATTGTTTTTATATCCTCGTCCTGATTCGTAAACAACCTGACCATTTCTATTGATTATTGTAATTTCAGCAGATGTGAATACTTTCAATCCTTTGATGTAAAGAACATCATTGTCAGCATCATCATTTGGCGAGAATCCTTCTGGAATTGTAACTTCAGCTATTATATAGTTAGGAACTAATTCATTAATATCCAATATTTCATCATTATCTGAATCTGTATCAATATAATTCGCTTTACCGTCACCATCAGTATCAATATTTCCTTCAACTTTATCTGGAATTGTATCACCATCAGAATCTAAATCTTGATAATCTGGTGTACCATCACCGTCTGTATCTACAGGGCTATTAGGATCTGATCCTGCTTCTATTGAATCATTTATTCCATCTTTATCAGAATCAGTTTCACGGAAATCATAAATACCATCTTTATCTGTATCAGTTGGGATATTTCCATCTGATCCAGCTTCAACAGCATCTGGAATTAAATCAGCATCTGAATCTGTATCTATATAATCTGATTTGCCATCTGAATCTGTATCTACAGGCGTATTTGGAGTTGATCCCGCTTCAAGTGAATCAGGAATTTTATCTCCGTCAGAATCTAAATCCAAGTAGTTTGCTTTACCATCTGAGTCAGTATCTACTGGTGTTCCAGGAGTAGCGCCGGCTTCAACTGCATCTGGAATTTTATCGCCGTCAGAATCTAAATCCAAGTAGTTTGAAATTCCATCACTATCTGTGTCGGCCATTAATTCAATTGCGTCTGGAATTTTATCTCCATCAGAATCTATATCTCTCCAATCACCTGTTAAATCTGAATCGCTATCTACAGGTTTCACATCAAATGCATCACCCCATGTATTAGAACCATCTGCAAATTCAACAATACCATCACCATCTAAATCAATGCCGTCTATAATTCCATCATTATTTGAATCAGTATATTTTTGTCTGCTTTCGTAAGCGTCAAACATACCATCATCATCTGCATCTAAATCAAGATAATCTGCCTTGCCTGTTGCATCTTGGTTGTTAGGACTAGAAACGAAATAGGTCAAATCATCTTTAACACCATCATTATTTGCATCTGTAACATCAGCTTCAATCACGTCATTAATACCATCATTGTCTGAATCTAAATCAACATAATTTGAACGTGTGTCACCATCAAAGTCTACCAACGTTTTTAATCCCTCATTTTCAACAACATCTAAAATACCATCATTGTCTGAATCAACATCGGCGTAATCCAAGATACCATCTTTATCTGTATCATAATTTTTCTCCAAATAATCTGGAATACTGTCTTTATCACTATCACCAATGATTACGGTAACATTTACTGATTTAATAACTGTATTTCCTGATTTGTCTGTTATGGTAATTAAAACTGCATTTACTCCCACATCTGAAAGTGTAAATACATTCTTGCTCAATACAATTGTATCAACTGAACAGTTATCAGAGCTTGATAAAACTACCATTGATTGTTTCAAATAAGCATTTGAAGATGTATCAATTGAAATTATGGTATTTTGAACGGTGATAACTGGAGAAATTGTATCTAATACATTTACCGTTGCTTTTTTGGTTTTAACATTTCCATTAATATCAACAACTGATAATATTACTGTATCAACTCCAACATCAGAACAATTAAAGGTATATTTATCTAAGAACATTGTATCTACACCACAGTTGTCAAATGATGAATTATCAATGTCAGAGGTTTTTATTGTTACACTTCCAGCATTATCTAAATACGCAGTTATATTATTTACATTCACTGTTGGCAATATGCCGTCGTTGTGAATCAAATTCACTTTAACTGAATCTAAACAGAAATTAGAATCTTGCGTTAATACATTATATATTTTGTCAGGTAAATTAGTAATTGGACTTGTTGACAAAATATAATCTACAAAATAGATGTAAGGTTTTACACCACCGTAAGCATTAAATGTTAATGTTCCTTGCCCGTCACAAACTGAAACAGTTGCAATATTCAATTGCAATTTTGCAGGTTCAAAAATTGTGATAGTATCTAATAACTGACAATTATTGTCGTCTAATACAGTATAAATATACGCACCAGCTTTTAGTTTGATAATGTCTTCAGTTGATTGATTATATGAGTTCGGTCCATCCCAATTGTAAATATAACTACCAGAAACGGTACCACCTGAAACAGTAACATCAATATATCCCTCGTTACTACCAAAGCAAAGTACATTTGTTGAATCATAAGTTAACACCATTTTAGTTGGCTCAGTCACAACTGAAGTTATTGAATCAACACAACCATTATTGTCTGTTAAAATTAATTTGTAGCTTCCGGCACCAATACCTGTAAGATCTTTATCTACGGTATTTTTGTAAGTACCCGGTCCTTTCCAATCATAATTATATGCAGGTGTACCACCTGAAATAGTCAAAGCAATCGAACCAGATTTATCTGCATTACATTTTAAATTAGTAGCAGTTGCTGAAAGCGCTATTGTGTCTGGTTCTGTAACTTTAACTTTTAATGTCTTAACGCAGTTAAATGAATCTTTTACTGTTACTGTGTAGTCTCCAGCAATTAAACCAACTACATTTTTACTCGTTGAAGTAAATGTTCCTGGTCCAGCCCATGAATATGTATGTGCACCAGTACCACCAGAATCTTTCAAGAAGATTTCACCATCAGATAATCCATTACAAGATACCTGAATGGTAGAATCTGCAATCCAAATAGCAGAAGGTTCAGATATATTAATTGTTTTGTTTTTGGTACAAGAATTATTATCGGTAACGGTTACAACGTATGTACCAGTTATCAAACCTGAAATATTCTTGCTTGTAGCAGCATATGTTCCGGGCCCTGTCCATGAATAATTATAAACTGGCGATCCTATCGGACTTCCACCAGTTAAGGTTAATTTAATATCACCATCGTTACCACCGTTACAAGAAACGTTAATATTTACATTTGAAATTGCAATAGTGTCAGGATCTTGAATGGTAGCGCTTCCCGATTTTGTACAGCTGTTGGCATCTGTAACTACATAATTATATGTACCTGCAGCTAATGCTGTTAAACTAGCAGAATTAGATGAGTAAGAACTCGGACCTGTCCATGAATATGTATAGCCAGCTGTTCCACCAGAAGCTGTTAAGCTTGCTTTACCATCTTTTAAACCATTACAAGTAATATTTGTGGTTGATAATACAAAACTTAGTACTGTTGGTTCTGTAAGAGGATAAGATTTGGTTGTTGTACAACTTTTTGCGTCAGTAATGGTTACGGAATAGGTTCCTGCAACTAAGCTTGTTTGATTTTGACTTGTTGATGAATTACTCCATGAATAAGTATATGGAGATGTTCCACCTGATGGAGTTAAATTAATTGAACCATCAGATGAACCTTTACATTTTGCATTTGTGGTAACCGCAGTGGCATCTAAAATTGCCGCCGGTTCTGAGATTGTAATTGTTGATGATTTTGTGCAATTGTTAGCATCAGTAACGGTTACTGTATAACTACCAGCTTTTAAACTTGATATATTTTGTGTTGTTGCCGTAAATGTTGGGCCTGTCCATGAATATGAATGTGCACCAGTACCACCAGTTATAGTTAATGATATTGCTCCATTACTGCCGCCTTTACAAGAAACATCGGTTTTTGATGAAGAAATAGAAATTACTGCTGGTTCCACTATTGTGGCGCTTCCGGATTTTGTACATGCATTGGCATCTGTAACTACGTAATTATATGTACCTGCAGCCAATGCTGTTAAACTTGCAGAAGTTGATGTAAATGAACTTGGACCTGTCCATGAATATGTATAAGGAGATGTCCCACCTGATGAAGTTAAACCTGCTTTACCATCAGTTAGCGTATTACAAGAAATATTTGTGGTTGATAATACAACGCTCAAGACGGTTGGTTCTGTAAGGGTATAAGATTTGGTAGTTGTACAACTTTTTGCGTCAGTAATGGTTACGGAATAGGTTCCTGCAATTAAGCTTGTTTGATCTTCACTTGTTGATGCATTGCTCCATAAAAAAGTGTATGGTACAGTTCCACCTGATGGAGATAAATTAATTGAACCATCAGATGAGCCTTTACATTTTGCATTTGTGGTACCCGCAGTGGCATCTAAAATTGCCGCCGGTTCTGAGATGGTAATTGTTGATGATTTTGTGCAATTGTTAGCATCAGTAACGGTTACTGTATAACTACCAGCTTTTAAACTTGATATATTTTGTGTTGTTGCCGTAAATGTTGGGCCTGTCCATGAATATGAATGTGCACCAGTACCACCAGTTATAGTTAATGATATTGCTCCATTACTGCCGCCTTTACAAGAAACATCGGTTTTTGATGAAGAAATAGAAATTACTGCTGGTTCCACTATTGTGGCGCTTCCGGATTTTGTACATGCATTGGCATCTGTAACTACGTAATTATATGTACCTGCAGCCAATGCTGTTAAACTTGCAGAAGTTGATGTATAAGAACTAACTGAGCCTGTTCCTGTCCAAGAATATGTATAACCTGCTGTTCCACCTGATGCGGTTAAACTTGCTTTACCATCTGTTAGCGTATTACAAGAAATATTTGTAGTTGATAAAACTACGGATAAAGAAGCAGCGGGTTCTGCGATTGTTACTGTAGAAGTAGATGTACACCCTTTATTATCTGTAACTGTGCAAGAATAATTATTTGCAACTAATCCAGAAACACTTTGTGTTGTTGCGGAAAATGATGGACCCGTCCAAGAATAGGTATAGGGGGTAGTGCCTCCACTAACAATAATTTGGGCCGCACCATCACTTCCATTCTTGCATTTAACATTTGTTTTATTTCCAGATCCAATTACACTTGCTAAATCTAGCACTGAAGTATATTTAATTGTTGTCCCACTATTATCGACTACTTCAATAGTATAATCTCCTGAATTTAAATTATTAAAAGTATGAACATTGCTTGCAGTAGGTCCTGAATTTGATAATAGTGTTGTTGTTCCGGTTCCTAAAAATAACTTAAATGTATATGTATACCATACATTAGCATTAGCTGTTACTTTTATCGATCCTTTTGCTACTGGTGAACAAGTAGGATTTATTACTGACAACGTCACCCCCCATGCAAAGCCTTGCAATCCTAAGAGGAATAGCAACAGCCAAGCCCCTTTTTTCGTTTTTGCCAATTTCAAAAATTGACTTACTTTATTCATTAATTTCATATTCTGATATTAAATTATTTAATGGTTTATTTATTAGTTATTCACAATGAATTCACAACGAAGATAAGATTAGTTTCGTTGCTTTAGAAACAATTTTATACATCGTACTGAATTTTAGACAATCAATTCTCATATTTCACCCAAAAAAATAAAAAAT
>CANKVM010000059.1 GCA_947487175.1 Flavobacteriales bacterium
TTTCTTTGAATTCTGCCCTCAAATTCTCTGGAGTCAATGACAAATTAAATTGAGCAGCCAATTCGTTCAATTGCTTAGAATTTGTATTCAATTGTTGAATAAATCCCCTAAACGGTTTTGCCAAAATTCCAATTTTCTTCTTGCCATCTATGATTTTGGTAATTTTACAATATCCATTTTCAAGGTCTTGGATATTGTCGTATTCTTTAGAAACCACATCGCCAAAACGGTTTATGTAAAACCATTTTGAATCTATTGATTCAATTAATGCTACACCGTTTTTGAAACTATACGCTTGTTTGTATTTGTAATCGATTGCAACTTGGCCGTTAGCCTCAATATATCCCCACAAATTATTTAAAGAAACCGGAATTAATAATTTTGGAAGTTCAATCATGTCTGCATTTACGGATAATGCCAAGTTTGAATTTAAAATGCCGCTAAATTGAAGTGGGGTAATGAGCCTTCCGGCAATATTGATAAATCCCCAGTATTTGCCATTGAAAACAGCGCCAATGTTCAACGATGTATCGAAATAGAGTCGTTGGAATTTACAAGGTAAAACCTCATTTCCTAAGGAGTTTATAATGCCGTATCGTTCCGCTTTGAGAACGAACGCCATGTTCGGGGCAAACTGAATAATTTCATCGTAGTTGTTTTTATTTACCCTACTTCCATCTTTTTCTATGTAGTAAAATTCAGGTGTTGCAAACTCATCCAATTTCATTACCAAGGCGCAACCTGGCATCAACATCGATCCATTGTTATACCACTTTTTGTGATATTTAGAAGCATAGGGATATGCAAAGTCATAGGAACTGTCTGTCCAAGTTTCAGAACTTGCCGAATCTACAAACACATATTTCAAGTCTTTGGTCAAATAAGGCACGGGTATTACATTCAAATACCGTAATAAATACTCAACCTGGGCGATGTGTTGGGCTTTTGGATATTTTGAAAGATAGTAGTTGTATTGAGACTCGTTATTAATAGATTTGGCTTCCAAGTAGGCAATGCTTTCGGCATGATTCAATGCACTGTCTTTTTGTGGTGCCCTTGGATATTCCTTTACAAAAAGTAAAAAGGCATTTTCAGTATTCGTTTTAAGGGTATTGATATATGCCAAATTGTACAACGAATCTTCCATGATTTTGAAAAAATTCAACTGGTGGATTTGGAAATGCAACTGTGTTTTCGACTCAATATTGCTCCAATATGCATTCAAGTAATTTTTGTATGCCCCAATAGAATTGGTTTGAATCACACTATGGAAATTCAATGTGTCTTGGGTTAATTCTAGGTGAAAAATATAGTTCGTTAACAATGAATTACTCTTTGATGAAAACGATTGCGTTTTTGAAATAACCGGTTTATTCAAAATTGAATCTCTGAACTGAAAGAAATTTAACTTGGTTTTAAATAAACGAATGAATTGTTGGTTGATCTCTTTTTGGTTTAATCCACTTCCATTCGTCGCAATTTTATCTGGGTTTGTATTGCGGTTAATCAAGTAGGCTTTTTCGACTTGCTGCGCAAATAAACTGTCGAAATCATTCAAGCTTAGGTGATATCTTTTTGCAATTTGTTTCGCTTTGCCTTGATTTTGGAATTGCTGAATGGCAACCGACAATGCTTTATCCGAAATGATGAACGCTGAATCGAATTTGTTTTCGCTCAAATAAATTCGGGTTAAGTCGTACCACAAGATACATTCAGCAGAATCTTTTTTTGATTTTAAAATAAAAATTGATTTTTTTGCTTCGCTAAATTTTTTACTGTCAACAAGTTGATGCGTTTTGTAAAGTTTATTGAAAAGGGGTAAAAATGGATTTCCTACTACAGTTGCCGCATAAAAGAAAAGGAAAAAAATAGATAGGCGTTTTGAAATCACAATACAAATTTATAATAAATTTGTGAAATGGAATACAGAAGATTAGGTAAATCAGGTTTGCCAATAAGTGAGCTCAGTTTTGGCTCTTGGATCACCTTCGGAAATCAGATTGGCGACGATATGAGTGAGACATTGATGGATATTGCCTATGATGCTGGAGTCAACTTTTTCGACAATGCCGAGGTATATGCCGCCGGTGAAAGCGAAAAAGTAATGGGTCGCATTTTACACAAAAAAAATTGGTCGCGCGATAGCTACATCCTGTCTAGCAAAGTGTACTTTGGTGCAGGAGCAAAAGTCCCTACACAAAGAGGCCTACATAGAAAGCACATTTTTGAAGCTTGTGAACAAGCCCTCAAAAGATTGAAAGTTGATTATTTGGATTTGTATTTCTGTCACCGTCCCGATAAACAAACCCCCATTGAGGAAACCGTTTGGAGCATGCATCAATTGATCATGCAAGGTAAAATTTTGTATTGGGGAACCAGCGAATGGAGTGCCCAAGAAATTATGGAAGCCCACATGGTGGCTCAACGCTATAATTTGATTGGCCCAACCATGGAACAACCTCAGTACAATATGCTTCACCGCGATAAAATTGAAGTTGAATACAGCCAAATTTACAAAACCGTTGGTTTGGGAACCACCATTTGGAGTCCACTTGCAAGTGGTTATTTGACTGGGAAATACATTGATGCGCCAAAAAAGAATGTGCGATTAAAAAGAGAAGAATTGGGTTGGTTGGCAGACCGTTTGTTCACCACAGAAAATGAAAGTAAGGTTAAAAATTTATTGACATTTGCGGCAGATCACGGATTTTCTTTGCCTCAATTGGGAATTGCTTGGTGTTTGAAAAATGAAAACGTGAGCACTGTAATTTTGGGTGCTACCAAAGCTTCTCAGTTGGAGGAAACATTGAAAAGTAGGGAATTGGTTCAAAAGCTAACCCCTGAAATTATGAATGATATTGAACTTATTTTGAACAATAAACCCGTTCACCCTCAATTTTAAAATTCAATACTTGTTTCACTTATATTTGTGAATGATGAATCGTAAGGCATTTGTTTCCAATTCTTTGTTAGGATTAAGTGGTTCTTTGATTTTGGGGGATTTGAACGCGTCGAATGTCCCTCAAAATGAAGAAATGAAATATAGTTTGGAAGATATAAAAACTGGGAACAAACTGCCCGATAATGAATCTTACTGGAAAAAAGTTGCCACTTTTTTTCATAGACCGGCGGGTTTTACCCAACTTGAGCATGGTTATTTTTCGCACCAGCCTCAAACCACATTGAATTTTAATCAACTGGCTGAAAGAAATATCAATACCCAAACTTCTGAGTTTATGCGCACCATTCAATTCAATGAAATTGAAAAAAGCCGCAAGGCTTTGGCAGTTTTTTTGGGTGTTGATCCAGAAGAATTGGCCATTACCCGCAATACAACCGAAAGTTTGAACATTGTAATTATGGGTTTGAACTGGAAATCCGGCGATGAGGTGGTAATTGGCAACCAAGATTATGGTAGCATGGTTGAGGCGTTTCAGCAAGCTGAGGCAAGGTTTGGCATCGTGATTAAAATTGCCAATGTACCTTTGTTGCCCAAAAGTGCAGCCGAAGTTACGGATGCTTACACTTCTTTGTTTACGTCCAAAACCAAATTGGTTCATTTAACGCATACCATCAATTTAACAGGTCAGGTAATTGATACAAATTCAATTGCCAAGGAAGCCAGAGCAAAGGGCATTCTGGTGGCGGTTGATGCAGCACATAGCACGGCGCATGTAATTGACAAAATTGGCAGTTTAGATGCTGATTTTATTGGGGGAAGTTTGCACAAATGGTTGTGCACTCCAGTTGGCGTGGGCTATTTGGTTATGAAAAAGCAAATAATTGAATCCGTTTGGCCATTAATGGGCGATGTGGGTGTTGCCAAAAACAATATTCGAAAGTTTGAACATCAGGGTACCCGACCTATCAATGCCATACAATCTATTATTCCTGCCATTGAGTTTCACAATGCAATTGGCTTTGAAGCAAAATTGGCGAGGTTGCAATACCTAAAAGAATCTTGGTTGAGTAAAGTGGATGGTAAAAATGGACTTCATTGCATTTCTCCTTGGAATAGTAAAACACAAGGCGGAGCAATTGCCACGATTCAGAAAGAAAATTACACGCCCAATCAACTGTCTGCCAAATTGATGACCGATTATAAGATTTTCACCGTTGCCATTGATCATCCCATTGTGAAAGGCGTAAGGGTAACGCCACATTTGAGTAATGCAATTGAAGATATTTCCTATTTCGCAGCGTCGTTGCTGAAATTTTAACCGTTTTATGTCATGTATATGACATCTTTTTAACAATGAAGTAACTTTTGGTATTAATTTTGCGCCTAACCATTTAAACATCAAAACCATGAAAAAAATATTTTTTATAGCAGCATTAACAGAAACAGACTATTTTAATTTGGCCCTCGCCCAAGGAACAGGAAATCTCATTCATACCCACACGCTAAGTCCCGGTTGCTATTCAATAAAAGTCCAAAATGCAACACCAATGCGGTTTTGTATCGCTCGGTAGGTTAACAACAATTTGATATATTTGCTATATTTTATCGATGAAAAAACTCATTTTCTCCCTCTTCATTTGCCTTTTGATCAATGCCAGCAGTGCGCAAAAAATCCTTTTCGTGAATGACAATGATGACATTGTTGCCAATAGCGACACCCTTATCAATTCACTGGGCCGCAGCAAATACAAAACATTTGACCACTATAACATCGCCGATTCTGCAGGTATCATCCCCTCCGCCGCATTGATGATAAAGTACGATGTAGTAATTTGGTATTCATCTACCGATGGTGTGGAGCTTCGTTTTTGGAAAGATAGTTCAGCCATCAATCCCAACATCAAAGCCTTCGTAGATGCAGGGAAATCACTCTGGATAATTGGTCAAGATGTATTGTACGACGCCTATGGCAAGGCCCCTTTGGCATTTAAACCCGGAGATTTCACACATGATTACATGGGGATTTTGGCTTATGAAAACCAATCCAAATCCGATGATGGTGATTTGGGAGTGGCGCAACTGGATCGCAGTGCGAGTGCACCAACTAATTTTGCTACCAAACTCGATTGGATCTTTTCAACCCTTTGGTATGTAGATGGTTGCACTTTGAGAAATGGCGTTGAAAGCATCTATAAAATGGGACCTTCTGGCTACATTTTGGCGGGATATGATGCCATGTTTTACAGCAAACTACAAAACAAAAAAGTGATGTCGTCCCTTTTTGACCCCGCCTTAATCAAAACACCTGCTCAAC
Organism: Flavobacteriales bacterium; assembly: GCA_947487175.1. GTDB lineage: Bacteria > Bacteroidota > Bacteroidia > NS11-12g > UBA955 > VMCP01. The sequence continues at coordinate 5,217 of CANKVM010000059.1, forward strand.
GCGTGGCTTTCCTCAATGCGAGTTTAGACTACCTTCTATTGATGGCAAAAGTGCGTGAATTATCCATATCCAATTTAAAAATTGTTCCAAACCCCTCTAACCAAATTGCGGTAATGTTCGGGGATTTTCAACAGGGCGATGAAATCTATGTGTACAACGCGTTGGGTGCGATGGTGAAATCAATGCACATAGACAACAAAGTAAAAAATCATTCGCTCAATGTGCAAGACCTTGCAACAGGCCAATATTTCATTCAAGTCATGCGAAATGCTTCCGCGATTTACGCTGGAAAACTAACAGTGCAGTTGTAACAGAATCAATAAATTATAAATACATTACCAAGCCCACGGCGATCGACAAAATGCCGATGACTTGCAATACTGCCGCACAACAGAAAGAAATGCTTCATAAGCTTGAACTAACTAGGGCTGAGTTATTAAAAGGATTGGCAGCGAAAGCGAAAGATAAAATCAAAAACAATATTGCCCGTGCTGCTGCTTCAGGCAAAATCAAAGATTGTGAGAAAATCTATTTGAAATCAATCAAAGAAATTTTAATTGCTGAGCAATTTGAGAAGTGGGTAAAATGCTTTAAAGAAAAATACAAAAAGAAATAATAACATTTTCTTTTCCATACAAAACAGGGAGCTAAAAGCTCCCTGTTTTGTTATATGACGATTTTTTTTACGCAAAGGCATATTAGTTAGTTTCAAAAATTGATTTTTGTCATATTCTGTTTAATGATCAAAATTTACTTTTGAATTTCTCATTAAATGGAATTCATAAAGCCAAATTGCCAAAATTGTAAATCCCGAATAAGTTCAACCTTCTCAGATTTGAATTTAGATGATGTTGCATGGTTAAATGAAGTTAAATCATGGAAAGAATATAAAAAAAATGATTTGATTTTTAAAGAAGGAAATTATCCTAAAGGATTATTTTGTGTGCACTCTGGAAAAATAAAGGTGGCACAACTCGGTGATGATGGAAAAGAGCAAATTGTACATCTCATTCACAACGGAGATATTATGGGGCACAGGGCCATTTTAGGCGATGATCAATACTCGTGTTCTTCAGTGGCAATGGAAGATTCTCAGGTTTGTTTTATTCCCAAAGATTCATTCAATGCGATGTTGAATAACAATGCAAGATTGGCATTGAAAATTGCACATTTACTAGCAGATGAATTGAAAGCCCTGGAGAAAAAAGTGACACATTCGGTGCAAAATTCAGTGAGAGAACGTGTTGCTGAATCTATTTTGCAATTAAAGCAAAATTATGGAATGCGACCCGACAACCAAACTGTCAACGTAGTGGTTACACGTGAAGATTTGGCAAACTTGGCCGGCACTTCCCGCGAAACAGCTACTAGATATTTGTATGAATTTCAAAAATTAAATGTTATTCAATTGGTTGGGAAAACAATTAAAATATTGAATGGAAACAAATTAGAATATTACTCTCATTCAAACCGTTAATTTCATCTTGTTGTGATGTACGTCACATTTTTTCATTTTTCAGCCTTCTAATTTTGTTTTCATATTTGGAGCATGTGCTCCTTTTTCAAAACAAAAGAGTATGTCAATTTATCAAAAAGCTGGAAAAATTCCACATAAACGCCACATCGTGTTTCGTCAAGAAAACGGTGATCTCTACCATGAAGAACTATTCGGTACTGAGGGTTTCTCAGGCACTTCTTCCTTGTTGTATCATTTGAACCCACCCACCATGGTGAAATCAATTGGGGAACCAATGAATTACCGACCTACAGTTGCAATTGAAGATAACCTGAAATGTTTAAGCTTTATGGGATATGACGTGGAGCCAAACGACGATTACATTGAAAGTCGTAAAGTGTTTTTTATGAATGATGACATGCAAATCGGTATTGCTTGTCCCTCAAAATCAATGACCAATTACTTTTTTAAAAACTCCGACTCCGATGAAATGTTGTTCATTCATCATGGCAGTGGAAAATTGAAAAGCATGTATGGAACCGTCGAATTTGAATATGGCGATTATGTTATTGTTCCAAGGGGCACGGTATACCAGTTGGAGTTTGATACAACTGATAATAAAATTTTGTTTATTGAAAGTCATAGTCCTATTCGATCGCCAAAGCGTTACCGAAATGAATATGGGGGATACTTAGAGCATTCTCCATTTTGCGAACGCGACTTTAAATTGCCAAACAATTTTGAAACCCACAATGAAATGGGAGATTTCGAAATTCGAATTAAAAAACGTGGATTGATTTATCCGTATGTTTATGGAACACATCCTTTCGATTTGGTAGGATGGGATGGATACAATTATCCATATGCGTTCTCAATTTTTAACTTTGAACCAATCACAGGTCGCATTCATATGCCTCCTCCAATTCATCAGCAATTTGAGGGACATAATTTCGTGGTTTGTTCTTTTGTACCAAGGATTTACGATTATCATCCAGATGCAATTCCTGCACCCTACCACCATAGTAATATTGATGCCGATGAAATCCTCTATTATGTAGATGGTGATTTTATGAGCCGTAATAATATCAACAAAGGGCAATTTACACTCCACCCTGGTGGAATTCCCCACGGACCACACCCAGGAGCCATTGAGCGCAGCATTGGTAAAAAAGAAACAGGTGAATTGGCGGTAATGATTGATCCATTCAATCCCTTAAAAATCACCACGGAAGCACTTAAATACGAAGTGAAAGATTATTATACCTCTTGGATTACAAAATAAATTTAACTTATTCATATCATGAACAATACTGATTTAACGAACGTAACAAACTTCAATTATTCTGGAGAAAAAATATTTGACCAAGCACAAGATTTCCTTCCAATCAATGGAACAGATTATGTGGAACTATATGTTGGAAATGCCAAGCAAGCGGCGCATTTTTATAAAACTGCTTTCGGATTTCAAGAATTGGCTTATTGCGGACTTGAAACTGGAGTAAGAGATAGGGTTTCATATGTGTTGGTGCAAGACAAGATTCGATTGGTGCTCACCACGCCATTTGATCCGGATGGTGATATTGCGCACCATATTCGGAAACATGGTGATGGTGTTAAAGTAATTGCACTATGGGTTGACGATGCAATAAAAGCCTATGAAGAAACCACCAAAAGAGGGGCGGTATCGTACATGGAACCACATACCACCATAGATGAGTTTGGACAAGTAGTTAGAGCAGGAATTCACACATATGGTGAAACTGTTCATGTGTTTGTGGAACGTAAAGATTACAACGGGGCGTTTTTGCCAGGTTACGAAAAATGGGAAACCGAGTATAAACCGTCACATGTTGGTTTGAAGTACATTGACCACATGGTTGGAAATGTTGAATTGGGTGCCATGAACAAATGGTCGCAATTTTATGCCGATGTAATGGGTTTTGCCAATTTAGTAACTTTCGATGATAAAGATATTTCTACCGAATACACTGCGTTAATGAGTAAAGTAATGACCAACGGAAACGGAAGAATTAAGTTTCCAATCAATGAACCTGCCATGGGTAAGAAAAAATCGCAGGTGGAAGAATACTTAGATTTTTACCATGGACCAGGTTGTCAGCACATTGCAGTAGCTACCGACGACATTGTATTTACCATTTCCGAAATGCGCAAAAGAGGAGTAGACTTTTTATATGTTCCTGGTAGTTATTACGATACGGTTAAAGATAGGGTTGGAATTATAGAAGAAGATTTAAACGAATTAAAACGTTGGGGAATTATGGTTGATAGAGACGAGGAGGGATATTTATTGCAAATTTTCACAAAGCCAGTGGAAGATCGACCAACCTTATTTTTTGAAATTATCCAACGCAAAGGAGCCAAATCGTTTGGTAAAGGCAACTTCCAAGCTTTGTTTGAATCAATAGAAGCGGAACAAGCCCGCAGAGGAACCTTGTAATGATGATGATGCCTTTAAATTTGCAAAAATGGATCGATGAACATCGCCATTTGCTTAAGCCACCTGTTGGAAACCAGGTGGTGTATACCGATACCGATTTTACCATTATGGTAGTGGGCGGGCCCAATGCCAGAAAAGAGTTTCATTACAATGAAGGCGAAGAATTTTTCTATCAAATTCAAGGCGATATGCAATTACCCATACGCGAAAATGGAAAAACCAGGGTTATCGACATCAAAGAGGGTGAAATATTCTTGCTTCCACCAAAGGTGGAACATTCTCCGCAGCGTTTTCCCAATACCGTTGGTTTGGTGATTGAGCGCAAGAGAAAAGACGATGAGATTGATGCGTGCACATGGTACTGTGAAAATTGTGATGAACAATTGTATCGGGCAGAATTTCATTTGAACGACATAGTAGTTGAATTACCAAAACTTTTGCAATATTTCTACGACCATATTGAATTACGTACCTGCAAAAATTGTGGAACCGTAATGGATGTCCCTCAATTAAAAGATGAAAAAGTATGAAAAACGCAACCATTGTTGGATCTGGATTGGTGGGCTCATTGTGGGCAGTTTATTTGGCTAAATCGGGTTACAAAGTAACCATTTTTGAGCGTCGACCCGATATGCGAAATGCCAAAATTTCAGCCGGCAAATCTATCAATTTGGCAACTTCCTATAGAGGTTGGAAGGCATTGAAAGAGGTAGGTATTGAACAAGAAATTAAACAAATTGCCATTCCCATGTTTGGCAGAACCTTGCATGATTTAGAAGGTTGTGAAGCATACCAACCTTATGGTATACACGGTCAAGCAATTTACTCTGTTTCAAGGGGTGAAATTAATTGTAAGTTGATGGATATTGCCGAAAAACAAGGAAATGTAAAAATTGTATTTGACACCGACTGTGTAGGAGCAGATTTGGAGCTCGGCATTGTAAAGTTAAAAAATAACCTTACCGGTGAAGTTTTTGAGGTAAAATCGGATGTGGTTTTTGGCACCGACGGAGCATTTTCAGCTTTACGCTACAGCGCCATGCAAAAGTTGGATAGATTTAGCTACAGCCAAAATTACATACCAGATGGTTACCGCGAAATTTTATTGCCCGCAAATGCGGATGGTAGTTTTAAATTAGAAAAAAATACCTTACACATTTGGCCTAGAGGTAGATTTATGCTCATTGCTTTGCCAAATTTTGATGGCTCATTTACATGCACTTTATTTATGCCTTTTGAAGGACATGAACATTGCTTTAACAATTTAACGAGTAAAGAAAAAGTACAGAATTTCTTCAAAATGGTTTTTCCTGATTTTTATGCAATGATGCCCAATGTGGCTGATGCTTGGGAAGATCATCCGCTATCGTCTTTGGCTATAATACGGTGCTTCCCTTGGACCAACGGAAAAGTAGCTTTAATGGGCGATGCCGCACATGCAACCGTGCCATTTTTTGGTCAAGGTATGAATGCTGGGTTTGAAGATTGTTCGGTAATGAATACATTGATGCATAAGTATAACCACGATTGGCCAACTATTTTTAAAGAGTATGAACAAATGCGCAAACCCAATGGCGATGCAGTTCAAGATTTGTCATTATTGAATTACATAGTAATGCGCGATAAAGTTTCTGACCCCGCATATCAATTGCAACAAAAGATTGAACGCAGGATTTCTGAGTTGTATCCTGGCGATTATTTTCCAATGTACTCAATGGTTTCTTTTAGCGACATTGAATATCATGTGGCATTGCAAAAAGGACAAGAACAAGATGATATCATCACAAACCTCATTCAAGAAAAAAATATTACAGAAAATTACGATTCTCAGACAATTGATGCAATAATTCATCAATTCTTTGCAAATACAAACTAAATTTGAAAACTATGTCAGCCGATAGAGAAGAAATTTTAAGCAGAATTGATGCCAAATACCAGGCAATTAATCAAAATCCAGATGTTCATTTGGAGGGATTGTCTTGGTCTAATCCGATTACCTATTGGGATTATATTTTGCCGGAGGCCTTGTTGGGATTGCAAATTCAAAGAACAGATCAACCCGATGAAATGGTGTTTATTATGTACCATCAAATCAATGAGTTGTTGTTTAAAATGATTTTGTGGGAAATCAATCAAGTAAGCGATGCCGAAAAGGTTGAAGCTGCCTTCTTTACAGAAAAATTGCGCAGAATTAGCCGTTACTTCGATATGCTTTCGTCTTCTTTTTCTATTATGGGGGACGGTATGGACCGTGATCAGTATATGAAGTTTAGAAATACGTTGACACCTGCCAGCGGATTTCAAAGTGAGCAATACCGTTTGATAGAAATTGCATCTACAGAATTAATTAATTTGATAGATTTTCGTTTTAGGGCTACCATTGACAGAAATACGCCTTATGAGCATGCCTACGAGCATATGTATTGGCAAGCGGCCGGAAAAGACCATAAAACGGGCAACAAGAACACCTTGCTTGTGAATTTTGAGCGCAAATATAAAACATCGTTTTTGCGCAAAATGGAGGAATACAACACCACCAATTTATGGACAAAGTTCAAGCAATTGCCAGATGATGTAAAAAGCAACGAAGCGTTAATTGCGGCAATGCGTCATTACGATTACACGGTGAATGTAACTTGGGTGATGGCACATTACCACGCAGCAGGCAAATATTTGGGCAATGCGGCTGCCACGGGTGGCAGCGATTGGCAAAAGTACATGCATCCGAAATACCAACGCCGCATTTTCTTCCCTGAGCTTTGGAGCGAAGAAGAATTGAAAAACTGGGGCGAAGGAGTGTAAGGGATTACTATCATTTGCCTATACTAAGCATCTTTGCCATCCATGAATACCATTGATTCTGTAATTATTGATAATACAATTGCCTTTGTTCAGGAAACGCTGAAAAATGCGGAGGGTGGACACGATTGGTGGCATATTTATAGGGTGCATGTGAATGCCAAACGCATTGCTGCCAACGAAAATGTAGATGAATTGGTGGTTGAATTAGCAGCCCTGCTCCACGATATTTCTGATTCAAAGTTCAATGGTGGAAATGAAACCCTCGGTGCCGAAATTGCCCGCGATTTTTTAATCCAACAAGGGCTCGATAACACACGAATTGACCATGTTGTTCAAATAATTAACCACATTTCTTTTAAAGGCGGAAAAGAATCCAAAACCTTTAATTCAAAAGAGTTGGATGTTGTTCAAGATGCCGACCGATTAGACGCCATCGGCGCCATTGGCATAGCCAGAACCTTCAATTATGGTGGGTTTAAGGGAAATGAAATTTATAACCCCAATGTCCCTCCGAATTTAAACCTAACAAAAGAGGAGTACAAAAAAGGGGGGCAACCCTCGTTGAATCATTTCTATGAAAAATTATTGTTATTGAAGGATTTGATGAATACCAAAACTGGGGCAGAACTTGCTGCGCAGCGCCATGCGTTCATGGAATTGTTTTTAACCCAGTTTTTCGAAGAAGTGGGTCGCCAAGAAAATATCTAATTTTCGAAAATGAATTCAATCATTAACGATTTTAAAGGGATAACCCTTTAAACGCTTACTCCGAAAAAGTATCCTACCAAAGCGGTTAATCCCATTGCCAAAGTACCCCAAATGGTAATGCGGGCAACAGATTTAAATGGTTTTGAACCACCGGTTTTAGAGGCAATGATTCCCAAAACAACAAGAAATATAATGGCTGAACCGTAAAGGGCGAATTCCATTTTTCCAAGAGGGAAAAATAGTGCAACCAATAATGGCAATGCTCCGCCTAAAGTAAAGGCAGCACCTGATGCCAAGGCTGCTTGAAGTGGGTTGGCTTGGCTCAATTCAGTAATGCCGAGTTCGTCGCGAACGTGAGCGGCTAGCGCGTCGTGTTCGGTGAGTTCTAAGGCAACTTGCATAGCGGTTTCTTTTTTGAGTCCGCGTTTTTCGTAGATGGCTGCCAAAATTTGAAGTTCTTCTTCGGGCATTTCAGCGAGTTCTTGTGCTTCGCGTTCAATGTCGGCCTTTTCGATATCGGTTTGCGAGCTCACAGAAACATATTCACCGGCTGCCATTGCCAAAGCGCCTGCAACCAATCCTGCCAAAGATGCCAACACAATGGGTTCTCTGTTTGTGCTAGCGGCAGCAATACCAATTGCGATACTTGAAATAGAGATGATACCATCATTGGCACCCAGAACAGCGGCGCGTAACCAGTTACTTCGGTGGATATAGTGGTTATCGAGGTAATTGTCGATGTTGATGGTATTGTTATCGGGATTGGTATTTGTATTAGGAGATTCCATGATGGGGTGGGTTGGTGGAACAAAAATAGTTATTAAAAGGGAATGTTTTCAATGTTGGTAGATTACATTTAGCGCTTCCTGCAAAAAAAAACTCCACTCAAAAAAATGAATGGAGTTTTAGATTTGATAATTGTATTTGTTTATTGTTTTGGATTATCACCCCATTTGTTTGATATCGTTTGGCTGTCTGTTGCAAGCAACACCAATAGCCAAATACCACCAATTATTGGGATTAATATGATTAAAAACATCCAACCACTTTTACCCACATCATGTAATCTTCTTACCAAGACGGACAAACTCGGAATTAGAGTTGCTAAAGCGTAAGCGGAATAAATGTATCCATAGGGCATTAGACCAATTGTTGTTCCTAGTTTGTTGTCTAAGAACATTGCAACGATAATAAAAATGAAATTAAATAAAGCGAAATACCAATATTCACTTCGTCTTGATCTTCCCGTGAATTTGGCGTAATTTTTAAATGCTTGGGTGTAATAATTCATATTTTGATTGAAATTAAATTTAGGTTACCTACTCATATGGCTTTTCGGTTTTCGCCCCGTTTTTTAAAGTGGGTTCTGAGCTCCACCTTGATATTTTCAATGTTAAATAATTTATTTTAAATAAAAAAGTTTTATAAATAATTATTTGATAAAAATTATCTATTTTTTAATTGAATTTCAATTATTTGATCATAAAAAAATGGGAATAAAATTTTATATTTTTACTCATTTTAATGATATAAAACAAAAAAGGATTGAATTACATTGAAGTAGATTCAATCCTTTGTGGAGTTGGGGGGACTACCTCCCTTTGGTCGGTGATTCCTGATGAATTATCTCACTTCGTTCGATGATTCCTTAGTGGTGGTTCCTACAACAAAAACAATTGCTACGCAATTGCTTTTTTATTTGAAAATACATTCACTCAAATGCAAAGCATTTGGTTCATTTTTTCAAATAAAAAACCCTCGTTAAACGAGGGTTTTTGTTGTGGAGTTGGGGGGAATTGAACCCCCGTCCGGAGATGCGAAAGCTGGCGCTTTCTACAGGTTTAGGGTGAGATTATTTTCGGAAGTAGGCCGGCTCTCCCCAAGCCAACGTAACCTCTTATTTGGC
>CANKVM010000060.1 GCA_947487175.1 Flavobacteriales bacterium
CCACAACTCTGTCATCGATGGTGGCGCAGGCGACCAAGGCATTATGTTCGGACACGCCTGCAACGACACCCCAAAATTGATGCCGCTAGCGATTACGCTGTCGCACGAAATTGTGAGAAAACTGCATCAACTCCGAGAGGACAATATCCTTCCATGGCTTAGACCTGATGCGAAATCGCAGGTAACGGTTACCTACGATGAAAACGGACCTATATCGGTCGACAAAGTAGTGGTATCGACCCAGCACTCGGAAGACATCAGTCAAGCGGAACTTCATGAAGCGGTCACTCATCATGCGTTGGAACCCATTTTGCGCGATTGGATCAAAATCAAACAGCCAGAGTATCTGATCAATCCCTCTGGGAGCTTTCTCATTGGTGGACCCCATGGCGATACCGGCCTCACCGGGCGAAAAATTGTGGTCGATACTTATGGCGGAAGCTGTCCTCACGGCGGCGGTGCGTTCTCTGGCAAAGACCCCAGCAAAGTAGATCGCAGTGCGGCCTATGCGGCCAGATATATCGCCAAACATTTGGTGGCGTCTGGCGTGGTATCAAAATGCAATGTCCAACTTTCCTATGCCATAGGCGTAAGCGAACCCACTTCCATTCACATCGAATCGTTTGGTACGCACCGATGCGATCTAAAATTGCTTGAAGGTGCCATTTACGATCTATTTCCAGTTCAGCCCCAGGCAATTATCGAAGCGTTTGGTTTGAAGCGTCCCATATATCAGCCCACGGCGTCATACGGTCACTTCGGCAATGTCGATTACCCTTGGGAGGTGTTGGATCCGGCAAAGATTCAAGCGTTGCAAGCGATTGCAGAAGTTAATCAGTCATCGGTATGACGTTGGATGAATATTATCAATCGTTTTCTGATCTACTTCGGGAGGCCAAAACGGTGTCGCATTGTTCGGATAGACCGGAAGTTGGACATATGTCGAGCAATGAATTCTGCAATCGAATTTGCGAATTATTGGCAAAGTTGAGCGATGATGATTTCAGCAATTTTGCGACCAAACTCAAGTTCTCTAAGCACTTTAATGTGGTTATTCAAGCCCAAGTGGCGGCGGTAAATCGTGAGTCAAGAAGAAGGGGGCTTATATGATGAATTTAATCCTTCACATCCCTCATGCGTCCCTACGAATTCCGGATTATGGACAGTATTTATTGCCTCGCGATGCCGTGGATACCGAGGCATTACATCTCACCGATTTATATACCGATGAGTTGTTTGTTGGGGGACACCATGATACCGCAATTCAGGCAGACTTCTGTAGGGTTTACTGCGATGTAGAACGATTTGATAATGATGCATTGGAACCCATGTCGAAATTCGGCATGGGCGCCACCTATGTGCAATGCGATGACGGTAGGCAACTCCGAAGTTTAACGCCGGCGGAGCGCGATGCCATCATGCAAACTTGCTATTTCCCTCATCACAAACGATTAACAGAGGCGGTAGATGCTGCTGTTTTGCAAACAGGCGAGGCGATAATAGTAGACTGCCACAGCTTTCCAGATCGGCCTTTGCAATGTTCTCTATACCAAGGCGATGCGAAGTTCGATTTCAATATCGGTACAGATACCTTTCACACACCTGCGGAATGGATAGAAGCCTCGGTGAAGTTTTTTGCCAATCACGGTTTTCGATTGGGTATTGATGAACCCTATGCCGGAAGCATCGTTCCAATAAAGCACTACCAAAAAGACAAACGAGTCAAGAGCATCATGTTAGAGGTCAACCGAAATCTCTATATGAACAAGGATTATACCCGCGGTCCACGATTTGCTGAAATCAAAGATGTCATTAACGGTTTTTTAAACGTGTTACGGTGAACGTTGGCGAATTGTTATCTAAAATCTTATTTTTTTGAGGGACATTTTATTCATTGCTTTTCCTTTTTAGTTTAATTATCCATTGACCGGTTGTTACTCCATCACGATCTATTAAATCATGAACTTGACCACCTATTTGACCACCTTCTTTAATGAATATGTTTAAAGACATACGCAACAAAACCTCTTATGGTCCCAAGGCAAAACTGCGACACAGCGTCGCAGTTTTTCATCTAACAAAGGATATCGTTCGTAAAAACGCTTCATATCCCACAAATTACGGAGGGACAAACCCATATCTGGGTGCTCTTTTTTTAGGGTGCAACAAAGCCTGAAATAAGGCAAGATTGTTCGGAATTGATAAAAGGGGTGGGGATAAAAAAATGACCCGTTAGCAGATCTGACGGTATGCTAACGGGTACTGTTACTTCAAAGATAATATAATTTTATTTTATTTCCACGCGATTGGGATTTTTAGTTTATACCCTGTTTTACTTATTACTTCTTCGTCAAACTGAGCATCTACTAATGTTTTTCTACCAATTATTAAAGAACCTTTAGCGACTAATGCCATTGAACTGTTATGTCGTTTGGGAGGAAATGCAATAAATATTCTTTTGTTTTTAAATGTTTTATGTACTTCTCGAATCGGAGGTGTTAAATCACTATCTCCAGAAATAAGCATAGCCATATCATATTCATCTTTATATGCATCCACTACAATAGCTGTAGCAATATTTACATCAGTCATTTTCTCTTTTGCAGTTCGCCAAATATTACCACATCTTTTACACTCTGTTGAACCATCTTGGTAGTTTCCATAAATAATTTTAGAATCTGTACTCTCTAATGCATCTAAATAGGTAGATTGTCTCTTCTGTTTGTCTGGGTTGTTGTTTACCCTGCTTGTGAAATATTTAATGCCAACAAGAGTTTGGCCTGGCTTTAGTAAATTACTTGCCAATTTGCTAATATTTAACCATCTACAATTGTTATATCCGGCCTCCATCATCCCGAAATAAAGGTTGAAACCATCAATATATGCGATTACTCTTTCTTTTTTTTGTTCTTTCTCTTGCATTATTCAATTATTTTTTATTATTTTTGTATTCAAGAACAACACCAAGGATAGTATCCTCGGTCTGACGCCTCCCACAAGAGGCGTTTCGCTTTTTATAGCATTTCGAATATTGAGTTCTTGTTGTCATAAATCCATACCTTAAGGTAATAATAGCACTGCACCGTTTGAATTTCTCCAACTTTGAAAATCTTATTGTTTGTAAAGCATACTCCTGTATTAATTAGCGTGTTTTATTGAAGTTATTCACGTTTCCAAAGTTAACCCCCATTGATTTCCTACCTCTAATGTCAGTCTAAATTACCGGACCAAAGTTTTGCATTTTCCGCAAAAAAAACCTCTAAAATAGAGGTTGAATTACACTAAAGCAGTTCTTTGGAAGAATATTCTCACCCCCTCAACGCCGCCTTGGGTTGCTTTGCAAATAAGATGACATACGAGGAACTATAACCCGGCGCGCCATCGTCTCCGCCATACAGATATGACTCGCCATCGATGATGTCGATATTGTCATCCACGAAATTAACGTAAGCCGTTATGTCCAATTCAATTTCATCCGAAGTGGGAGTGTGGTTATCAACGGCGTATTCCCAAATATTGCGGATATATCCATTTTCCAGCGAAGGAGTTACATCCGATTGAATCATTTCAAGAATCAACGATTTTATTTAAATCCAATTCAAAACTTTTTTGAAAATTCCTTTAACTGAGAACTTAATACTTTCATCTTCTGTTAAAACAATTCTCTCATAAGATTCATCATAACTTAAAGGTTCAAGTATAATTGATTCGTGGCTATAGCTATCTTCCGAATAGGTTTTTGAACTGCTGTATTTCTTAATTGTGTATCCAGATCCATAATCTCCATCCTGAATACTCGTGCATTCTGCAAGCACAATTTCTCCATTTCTGCTTCCAGCGGTATATTCTTCAAATAGACAATAAGAACAATTATTGATTATTTTGTTCATGGATTCGCCAATCACTTGAGCAATGAAATAACCTTTTTTCGGACTTACTTGCATTGGTAACTCGGCCCATTGGAATTCTTCATAAAATTGGGGTTCCGAAAAATTGCCGGCTGCAACTTTTATGTCATAAATTGGAACAGCATTAACAAACGGTTTTACAAATTCAAAGGGAATTATTCTTGGGCTATTTAGATTTACATCAAATCCGATTTTTTCATCACTAAAATCTAAATGCTTTTTAAAATATTCCTTTAAATTATCATTGCAAGCATAAATATAGACTCCTTTAATTCCTCGGTAAAGAATTGTTTTATAAATATTTATAATGTATGCTTTGAGGTCATTAATGTCACTTACTCCATTTTTGCCATACTTGTCGAAATATTTTGATTTATCTATTACAATTTCTTTTAATATCGGATCATAGTCGATTTCTAAGCCAAAAATGATGGCTGCATAGTTTAAATCATAACCTTGGGTAGTATGAATACATCCAATTTGTTCAAATGCATTTTCTGAGGTAATCCAATCATTGTATGTTTTATTCCATTGAAATTCCATGCCATCAAGTGTAATGTCTGTGGCATTTAAATCAAGATTCTCATTTCGCTTTGGATCAGACATCCATTCCCATGAATATCCAGCAATCATCCTACAAAGACCATATTCGGCCTCTTTTATTTTCAATTTACTAAAGAGGGAAGGGAAGTGATTAAAATATTCAAGTTCAAAATCTGCTGGCAATTCAGGCTTTTGATCTAATTTGCAACTTAATAGTTTATCAATAAAAGTGATATAATCATTACCACCTTTGGTTCTCATTTGAGATTTGAGACTTAATTTCAGGGTAGCTGGTTTGTTTTTAAGTTCAGTGAATTTTATTTCATCTATATCAGAGGGTTTTACGGATTGCGCAGCGTCGTAAAAGAAAATTTGATTGTGACTATTCGCCATAATCCAATCCAATTCATTTCCCTCATCGCCAAGACCTAATAATTGATTCTTTTTCTTGAATTCGCCTCTCCAACTTATATTTCTGTACTGCCTAAGTCTGTGTGCTTCATCTACAATTAACAAATCGTATTTTTTTCCTAATTTGAAAGTTTCAGAGGGTGACATAACCATTTGCTTCTTTAATCCTGGAACACTACTAAACACTTTTTTAATTGTTTCGCGTAAAGGAGTCATTGCTATCACAAAACCAATTTTCGCATTGGGATATTTTTTTTGAAATTCTTTAATTAGAGTAATCTCGTAAATGTCATCTTCTTTAATTTCTGAATCCTCAATATTGTTCACATCACTTACCAATAATTTCAAAAGGTATGTTGCCAAAATTGTTTTTCCAGTACCTGCGCTACCACTAACAAATATTGAATTTCCTTGTGAGTTATTAATGTTTGTAAGTATTTCTAAAACAGATTTATACTGATCATGATTTAGTGACTTGTAAGGTGAATACTTGAATAATTCTGAATTCTCAATTTCCTCAAGTGTTTTAGAAACAATTTTTTCATCCCTTAACTGTTGCCAAACTGTATTAAATAAATTCTTATATAAATCTTGTTGATAATAGTTGTGATTTTGATGACCTAGATTTAAATTTTTAGTTTTAAATGTTCCTTCTGCGTTTATGTACTGTATCAGTCTAGACTCGAGGTCCAAAGTTGCCGATTTGTTAAATTTATCGCTACCAATGATGTTGACAGTTTGGAATATTGCTTTTTCAGGATTCGCCAAATGATTTTTTAACCTTGAAGACGCATTATTTGATTCACCTATGTATGCTTCACTTAATCCATCATTTTTCAAAAAATACACAAGCGGCCATTGATTCTTAACCCATTCATTTTTTTCGATTTCCTTTAAGGATTCAAGATTAAATGGATAGGGCTGGGATACTTGTATCGATAATTCAAAATCTTGGTTATAACTCATCGTACTTTTTGGCTGTCCCTTTTGATTTATCTATTGGATACTTTTGTCCATTGGTTTTGATTTTGTCAAGTACAATTTCCTTCACATCAAAACCATATTTTTCTGCAAGCAAAAATGCGAACGAAAAAACATCGGCCAATTCTTCTTTAACTTTTTCAATGTTTGCATCCTCTGATTTCTTCCAAAGAAATAATTCTAAAAGTTCAGCAGATTCTATATTTAACGCCAATGCCAAATCTTTAGGATTGTGAAATTGTTCCCAATCTCTTTCATTTCTAAATTTCAAAAGTGCCTGTATGATTTCTTTGCTTTCCTTCATTTTGTTCGGTTTGTTTCTTTAGTCTCTAATAAATGACAAACAACTCAAAACTATGAAAATATTATGGTTACTCAAAAACATTAGACAAAATTATTCTGTCATTTAAGGTCAAATAAAGGAATCTTTAATTTTAATTCAATTTCAACTCTGAAATTTAGAACAAATTGGTTCGTCGGAATTCCCGATATACCACTTGCATTTCTTAAAATATAGCAACAGTTTATGGAGTTTTCAATTCTATTCTAACTCGTCGGAATAATTGTATTCCAACTCATCGGAATTTCCGACAAGTTCACTCCCAACTAAACTCACCAAATTTCCGGAACACATTCTGCAAATCGGGGGTGTTGTAAACGAACAGTTGGATGCGGATGTAGCCGCGCAATTAGTGAGCTAATTTCCCTCCAAAAGTATAAATGGACAGCGCGAAGAACTCTTTGCGAGGTTTGTTTTTGTTTCAAAAGAAATACACACTTTAATAGCCTCCACAAAATAGCTTTATTTAAACTTTAATTCTTCCACAAAACGCGTCTAAAATGACTTGGTAGACATTGTCATTTTAAATTCAAATTGTACCTTTGGATGCTAACTAAACTTTGGTCCAACAACTGAGGAGCACTATATCAGACTTAAACTTTAAAATTTAAAAAATTGCATATTTTTATCGCTTATTTTAATCTATTTACGTTTGTATTGGGATTGTTTTTGACCCTATTTATTCGTTTAACGCTACCCAAATCTTGGGGTACACAAATTACAAGCCTCATGTTGTTAGTTATGGCCTTTCGCAGTTTGGTCTATTTTAGTTTTCAAGTAAATTGGTTTCCTTCTTTGTTCAATTTTTTGGGTTTATCCTCGGCCTCGCAATTTTTGTTGGGATATGGATTGTACCTTTATATTAATTGGATAAAAGAACCTACCAAACGCCCCGATTTTTCTTGGTATCACTGGGTATTGCCCATATTTACGATCGTAAGTTTGTATCATTATCTAAAAATCAATTGTAAACGTCAGATGTTTGATATATCTTTATATTTTATTGTAATTCAATAATTTAAGTATAATTATGATATTTACGCGATTAACGGATAACACCAGTGTTGAAATAGCAGATTATTTGAAAGGGTATATTGCAGAACACCATTTTAAAAATTTAAGAATTTATATTGGATGTGATTCACACAGTAAAGGTGACTTTACAACCTATGTAACAACGGTTGTGGTGCACAAAGGAATAGCCGGGTGTCACATACTTTATCAAAGAGAAAAAATAGCAAAAATTAAAGACCTGTGGACGAGACTTTGGAATGAGGTTGAAAAGTCGGTTTGTCTTGCTATATATTTACGCGAGCAAGGAATAAACATACACACCATTGACTTAGATTTAAACCATGACGTACAACATGCCTCAAATAGACTGGTCAGCGCAGCCAAAGGGTATGTT
The DNA here is from genome assembly GCA_947487175.1 of Flavobacteriales bacterium. Classification (GTDB taxonomy): domain Bacteria; phylum Bacteroidota; class Bacteroidia; order NS11-12g; family UBA955; genus VMCP01. The sequence goes on from CANKVM010000060.1 coordinate 7,592, forward strand.
GAATCAATGGGTATCAAAGCAAGGATTAAACCGGATATATTACCCGCTGTAAGTGCTGCAGATAATCTATCAAAATGAACATGATTCTTAATTACACTTCAAATCAAACAGCTATAGGTTATAAGCTCAATTTGCATTGGCCATTCATTAGGAGGATTGGGTTCAACTAATTTTATATGGTAAAGACTTTCTTGAAGGCACGGTGGGAAAATCTCATCATGGCAAATTATAGTATCGATTCCGAAATACTGAAGCCTTTTCTGCCAAAAGGGGTAGAGTTAGACCTTTACGATGGAAAAGCCTATGTAAGTTTGGTGGGATTTATCTTCAAGCGCAGTAGAATATTCAATATTCCAATTCCAATGATGGGAACTTTTGAAGAGATAAATTTGCGTTTCTATGTCAAGCGAAAAGTTGGCGATACATATCGAAGAGGCGTAGTTTTTATCAATGAAACCGTACCGTACAAACCAGTAGCTTGGTTGGCTAATAAACTATACAAAGAACACTATATCACCGTCCCTACAAAGCATCATATTGCTTTGAATAAATTGGGGAAGTCTATCCAATACGAATGGAAAGTTGGATCAAGCTGGAATCACATAAAAGTTGAGGCAACCATAAATTCTCGTCAAATGGAACGTGGAAGTTTGGAAGAGTTCATTTTTGAACATTATTACGGTTATACCAAAATCTCCGACAATTTATCTCAAGAGTATAAAATCAATCATCCTAGATGGTTGGTAAACGATATAATTGAAAAATCTATCAAATGCGACTTTTTACAAATGTATGGACTTCCATTTGGCGATTTAAGTAACAAAAACCCAGATTCGGTAATTATTGCCGAAGGTTCAGACATTAGTGTTGATTGGAAACGTCAACCATTTTAATTTAATATTTAGATCCTTGCTTAATCCCTCAAAACCCATGTCAACTTGTAGTATTTGCAGCAGCCAAAATCATCATTTTTACATTCAAACCAATGCAATGATGCACGACGAAAAGTCGGAAATGTATACATTTAACCATTGCCAAAACTGCGAATCGGTGTTTCTAACCAATCCAGTTCCAGAGAATCAACTAGGCCAGTATTATACCAATTCCTATTTGCCCTACAGAGGAGAAAAAGCTTGGGGAAAATATGCCAATTTTGTGGTTTGGGATGATAGAAAGTTAAACGAACGCAGGGTGAAAATGGCTTTGCAGCATTTGCAATTGAAATCCGAATTGAATGTGCTCGATATTGGCTGTGGGAAGCCCGATTTTTTGGCGCAATTGGCAGAAAATGAAAATATCCAGGCAACGGGTGTTGACTTTACTTCGGCACAATGGGAAGAACCAAAGTATAAAAACCTCACCCTCATAGAAGGCGATTGGCGAAATACTGAACTACACAAACAGTTTGACCTCATTACCGCTTGGCACTATTTTGAGCACGATTATGATTTAAATCAAACCGTAGCAAAGTGTCATCAACTTTTGAAAACCAATGGAATCCTCATGATTGAGGTTCCCATGTACCAAGGAATACTCCAAAAATTACAAAAAAATCATTGGCAGGGTTGGCATTCTCCAAGACATATCAGCTTGTTCAGTTTCAAAAGTTGGAAAATGATCTTTCCAACTAAGGATTGGGAAATTGTCAAACACCGCAAATACGGCAGCATGTCGGCCTTTACTCTTTGGTGGTTGGGTTATCAAGAAAAGAAGAATATAGATTGGACTGGCTCTATGGAGAGTCACTTTTGGAATTTGGTCTTTTGGAAGGTTCTACTCATGCCTTTATTTATGCTAGAGCAGATTATTCCCATGGGCATTCAAACAATTGTAATCAGAAAAAAGTAATTACCATGGTAGATCAGATTACAACCGTTACCATTTTCAAATTGAAGTCACTTACATCTAATTTTTGGGCTTTCCAACAAGTTCCGATGGCTGTTTTCAAATTAAAAAAAATACCTGGGTTAACTTTTTTTAAATCAATGGGTTCTGGGGGAGGGAAGGGCTTTGATTTCATGCCAAGTTTTAGCACCTACGCATGGTTGCTCGTTTGGGAGAATCAACAGTTTGCTGATGATTTTTATGCATCGAATGCATATTTTCTGAAATACCAAAAAAAGTGCTTATCGGTACAAACTTTATATCTAAAGAACATTGTGTCTCACGGCAAATGGTCGGGAGTGAGTCCATTTCAACAGGGTGCAATAATGAATGACACAAGTAAAATTGTTGTGCTAACCCGGGCTCGAATCAAATTTCGGATGTTATGGCAATTTTGGAATAAGGTAGGAAGGACAGCCAACGAACTTTATAAATTCGACGAATTAGAATATGCCATAGGCATTGGCGAATTGCCTTTTATTCAGCAAGCAACAATCAGTGTTTGGAAGAATTACGAAGCCATGAAACGATATGCTTACGTGGATGAAACGCACAAAAACGTAATCAAACTTACCCAAATATATAAATGGTACAGCGAAGAACTCTTCGCTAGGTTTGTTCTTGTTTCTTCAGAAAATCACACATTGAAATCCTACACGAAATAGCTTCGTTTAAGTAGCAATACTTCCACAAAAATCGTCTAAAATCACTTTGTAGTCATATTAACTTCAAACTAAGGTTGTAACTTCGCACCCTGATTCAAATAGTAAGTATTTCGAACCTAAAAAGGCTACAAAAAATACTTGTTTAGATTATAACATAAAAAAAACCATGAAAAAATTTACACCCATCGAAATTTTAATTTTGCTTTCTGTAGTAATTTGTATTTTCTACAGTGAATATTTGTTCGTATATCAAAAAGATTATATGAAAGCCGTATTTATAGGATTGTGGCCACCTACAATGCTTGGATTATTAAATTTCATCAATAGCAAAACAAAATAAATATGGATATCATTATCTTATCAATCATAATTTCATTGCTGTTCATCGTTTTTGCCTTTGGTCCAATTTTGTTTCAAGAATTCACCGTTGCAAAAAAAGGAAATCCTGATATCAATTTTACTCAATTCATTCAGAAATATTTCGCAAATGAAAAATCTTTGGATAAAATGAATCCCCTCGATAGAAAAGCGCTCTATGAAAAAGTTTCATCGAACATTGCCGATATGGAAGGAAGCGGTGTGTACTTCCCCGATGAAATAAAGAAGGAGTTGGAAAAGAGAAAAAAAGAGTTAGAGTAAGGTCCTTTTTTCTATACTTGCCTTTGTATCTTTTGTGCTGTCGCCAAAATTCCAAAAAATAAGAATCTTTGCCAAAGCAATACTGCGCTTTCGTGATTTATATTTTTTGTTTAATTTGAATAATTAATTCATTTAGTTCGTAAAATTTCATTTTTTCCGTTCGGCTATACTCTTGTCCCTCTAACAATATTTCATAAGCTTTTTTGTAATTGTTTAATTTGATTGCAATATTTGCCGCATTCAAATAACATTTTTCTTCAGGCATAAATAAATAAGCTCTTTGAGAGAGAACTAAAGCGTTATTTAGATAAATCGAATCATTTGTAAACTTGGCAATTGTTCGAGTTAGGTTGTTAATTAAATATCCATTTTTTGATGGAAATTTAATGAAATAATTGAAAATGGAATTTATGTAATTTATAGAGTCTTTTTTTCTATATAATTGGTCCGAGTTATATAACCAAAGTGCTTTTTCAATTTCATTCGGGGGTAAATATTTTGTGGCGAATTCTTTTGCTCTTGTAGTGTCTAACCCTTTAATTTCGTCATCGTAAGAATTCTGATAAATATCCTTCAGAATGATATTGTCAATTTTTTCTGAGAATTTTCCAGGACCAATGATTTTCTCGAATTCATTAATGTGTTTAATTGCAAATTGAAATTGACGATCTTGAATACTCTCAGTGTACTTAAAAATAAACTTAACGGATTCTTCTGACTCCCAATTTTCACATTTATCCAAATAACAATCTATGCAATTTTTTTGGAGTTCAATTTGGTTCATCTCCGTGGCTGATTCAGCCAAATATTTACAAAAATCTTTCTCTCGGGTTCCATTTTGATATTTAAGACTGGCACTTAAAAATTGTTTATTTGGATCAATTGCGTTCTTTCCCAATTCTAGGAATTTGTTTAATGGAAACCCACCTTTTTGTCTATGAATCAATACCCCATTTTTATTGAAAAACAAATATGCTGGATAACCGTAAATTTCATATTTATTGATGAATTGATTCGCAAATTCTTTATCTAAATCTATTTTAACTGTATTAAAGTTCTTATTAAAAAATTTGCCTATTTCTTTTTTACAGTAAACTGCCGTATCCATGTGACTACAGACGCCACAATGAGATGAAAAGGCAATTAATAAGGTAATTTTATTGCTTTTTGCAAGAGAATTTTCAAATTCCTCGAGGGAATCAATTTCGTTATTGAATTTGATTCCCTGAGCAATCGTGTATTTGCATACTATTAAAGAGAATAATAGTATTGAGACCCTTAATATGCGCAGTTTATTTAACATCCTTGCAAAGAGGATGATTAAATGCCTTTACAATATTCGCAATTCCTGTTGGATCTAAACTATACCAATCAAATTCACCTGTAAGTTGAGCATCTAAGCACGTTAAAGCAGTATTTTCCAATACTGTTTCTCCCATTTCTTTACCTATTGCTTTAGCAGAACTTTTCAAAGATGCCTTCACAACCTCCTTAGAAACAGCTTTAGCAACTGTTTTGCCAACTGTTTTTGCTGTAGTTGTTGCTACTTTCGTTATTGCTCCACCTGTTCCAAAAGTAGCGATATTCAAGATAAATTCACCTACTGATGAAACTTGATTAAAGATAGCCCAACCACATGCTTCATCACTGAATGCACAACCCATTCCGCAATGAGTAGGATATTTTGTTGGACATTGTTGGTTCCAACAAACTGGTCCAATTCCTTTGAATCCGGAAGGACAAGAAGTGTAACACAATCCACCTTCATTCTTTTTTCCGCCTGAACATTGATCAGGAATAGTTCCTGCTCCACGGGTTGTTGTTTTTTTTGTGCAAGAAACACCAATATCAACCATGCCGTTTAAACAAATCGGGGAACATACACAGCAACCTACTGCAGAAAAACCTGTTTTGCATTTTGGATAAACTATTGCGCCATTTTTTTCACAATTTCCTGCACCGTGCGCTGCTTGACATCTCGAGTACATACCGTTGTCATTCACTCCATCTGCAATATCCCATGCAAATCCTGTTCGACTGTAGGCTTTAGGTTTGGCGCAAAACGCAGCGTTGTTTGTATAACCTGTCGGGCAATTTTGCCAACATACAGGACCTTCGCCAGTGTAACCCGTTGGACATGCTACGTAGCATAATCCATTTTCATTCTTTTTCCCTGATGAACATTGATCAGGAATTGTTCCGGCTCCCCTTGTGATGGTTTCCATCCAACACATTCCTTCATCAGAAGCTGCACCTGCAGCAGATGTTGCAAGACCAGCCCCATTTTGAACCATGCCTCCTATCTGAGCATAGAGGGAAGTACTAATAATTAACACAGCAATTAAGCTAAAATATTTTATTTTCATAATTGCAAATAAATGAATATCTTTTGGATATCCTAATTTTTAAAAAAACTTAATGGTCCAATTCAATTTCAATAAACAGTGATCATTTCACTTGCCCTTGTGTCTTTGCCCATTGTAACGCCGTCTTTTCTTTTCGCAGTGAGGTTTACAATGAATTGGCCAGTTTTGTTAAACTTGTGTTTTATTTTGAGGGACGTTGTAGTGGTATCTTTTGTGCTGTCACCGAAATTCCAAGCAAAGTAAGAAGCATTTCCAGAGCATTAAGCATCAAAGGTTACAATCGAGTCTGTTGTTACTACAACAATCTCCACAATCACTTCCTAGTAAATCCGTTATAATCCGTTCCGGGAATTCCTTCGGTAATTCCAAGCTGCCTGGCAATTGTTACAATTTGTCCTCGGTGATAAGTGCTGTGGTTTAACATGTGGAAGATGTAATGAAAACGAGATTGATTATTTTTCGACCAAGGCGTATCAAGCACTAATGCTTGATTCAACTGGCTTTCATCGAAGCTCGCCATAGATTGTTGCATCAATAACGATTGTGACTGTAAATCAATTAGATTTTGGGTTGCTTGGTTTTCGAATACCGACCAATCAAAATCTGTTATGTCTTTTTCATGAATAAAGGTCGACCAATATCGCTCAACGCAATGAATGTGTTGAACGGTTAAATCAATGCTGCTGAAACTCGAATCTGCCTGCTGATACA
>CANKVM010000061.1 GCA_947487175.1 Flavobacteriales bacterium
ATAGTTTCTTTAGAAATTGTGTTACAGGTGTGATTCAACAGGTATTCAGCCTGATCTCCTAATAAAGATTGAACATTAGATTGAGCCATTATATAATAATTTTGTTGTTAATTTGAAGCAAAAATAACCATTTTTATTGATGATTCAGATATTTGAAATACAAACTCCCGAAGAAATGGCTGCCGCCTTTGAAATTAGGCGCATCGTTTTTGTGATTGGTCAAAATTGCGCGCCCGATGAAGAATACGATGAACATGAAAAAAGCTGTAGGCATTTTCTTGCGCAATACCAAGGTATAAAGGCAGGAACGTGCAGAATTAGGCAAACTGAAAATGGAATTAAACTTGAACGTTTTGCCGTTCTAGAAAGCTACAGAGGCAAAAAAATAGGTGCTGCATTGGTTGAAAATTGTTTAGAAAAAATAATGCCCACTCACAAAGTTATTTACTTGCATGCACAAGAACATGCACTCGACTTTTATAAAAAACTAGGTTTTGTGCAAGTTGGCGAAAGATTTTTCGAAGCCAACATCCCCCATTTTAAAATGACATTAAATAAATAATGCGGCCAAAGCCGCATTATTTATAACTATACACAATAAAATATTTTAAAATTAAAAGGAATCAATTCCTGTAATTTTATTCACTTTAGATTTAGAATCAACATCTACACGAACCATCATTTTAGCACCCATTTTTTGGATGTCTTGAAATTTTGCCACCATCTTGGTTGGTAAATAAAAACAACCACAACTTGCTGCGCCATTGGCAGTGAAATCAACAATTTTGTAATCTTTTATAATTTTACAAAACTGTACCTGATTAACACGTGAAGGGTCGTTTCCTGTATTAACCCCTGGGGCTGTAGTTCCTGGGGCTGCAACTCTTACAGGATTTACAGCTGTTGAATTTACTGAAACAGCGCCAGTTCCTCTAATAGAACCTTTAAAATCCGAAACTGCAATGTTTTGACCATTGAAACTAGAATACTTTGAAACCAATTCAGTTGGTTTTACCATTTGTGCATTGGCCATTCCAACGAAAGCCATAATTGCAACTAAAAATATATTTTTTTTCATGTTTATTTTATTTATACAACATCTGCAAATTGCATGCCAAAGTTAATTATTAATATTGTATCCTAACTTATTGCATTGCATAATCCTTTAAATTCAATTAATTCCTAACAAGTGCCATTTTCAATAATTTTTCCTTCCTCTAATAAAAATATACAATCTGCATGCATAATTGTACTTATTCTATGGGCTATCAGTAAATTGATTCTATTTTTTTGTCCAGAAATATCCTTCATAGTTTTTGTGATTGGTCAAAATTGCGCGCCCGATGAAGAATACGACGAACATGAAAAAAGCTGCAGGCATTTTCTTGCGCAATACCAAGGAATAAAGGCAGGAACGTGCAGAATTAGGCAAACTGAAAATGACATTAAATAAATAATGCGGCCAAAGCCGCATTATTTATAACTGCACATAATAAAATACGACTAAAATTTATAGAGAATCAACTCCTGTGATTTTATTTACTTTATATTTAGAATCAACAGAAACCCTAACCATCAATTTAGCACCCAATTTTTGGATGTCTTGAAATTTGGTTACCATGTTCGTTGGGATGTAAAAACAGCCACAATTTTCTGAACCACTTGCTGTAAAATCAACAATTTTGTATCCTTTTAATATTTTACAAAATTTTGCTTTAGATGAAGGCAAAGTATTACTGCCCTTGGTTGGGGCTTTGCTTGACGGCCCATTCAATACATTCGTTGTATTTAGTTTAACTGGTGTTGCATCAACCGAAATAGCACCCATTCCTCTAATAGAACCAGTAAAATCTGCTACAGAAATGGTTTGACCATTGAAACTTGAATAATTCGCTACCAACTCAGTTGGTTTTACCATTTGTGCATTGGCAAATCCAACGAAAGCCATGATTGCAACTAAAAATATATTTTTTTTCATAATTATCTATTTAATATAAGCAACGTTATCAAATTGCATGCCAAAGTTAACTATCAATGTTTTCGCCTATCTGTTGGCGCCACATTGCATTGTACAAACCACTGAATTCAATTAACTCTTCATGTGTGCCATTTTCAATAATTTTGCCCTTCTCCAGTACAAATATACAATCTGCATGCATAATTGTACTTAATCGATGGGCTATCATTACATTAATTCTATTTTTTTGTCCAGAAATATCCTTCAACGTTTTCGTAATTTCTTGCTCAGTAATTGAATCAAGTGCAGAAGTTGCTTCATCAAAAATCAACAAATTTGGTTTTCGCAATAAAGCCCTCGCTATAGATAATCGCTGCTTTTCACCGCCAGAAACTTTTATACCACCCTCGCCTATTTGCGTATCTAATCCTTTTTCTGCCCTGCTCATCAATGAACTTGTTGCAGCCTTTGAAAGCGCTTCAAACATTTCTTCTTCTGTTGCTGAGGGACAAACGAAAATCAAATTTTCCTTAATGCTCCCTGAGAACAATTGAGATTCTTGTGATACCAATCCCAATTGTGTGCGAATCTCATTTCTATTGATTTCATTCACACCAAAATCATTGAATTTAACCTCGCCGTTAATTGGTAAGTATAAGCCCACCAACATTTTTACCAAAGTGCTTTTCCCACTTCCTGATGGACCAACAAATGCAATAGTTTGTCCTTTATTCAATTCAAAACTTACATCTGTTAATGCATTTCTATTTGCAGTTTGGTGCCTAAAAGAAACATTACTGAATGATATTTTTTCTATATTTCCAATGTGCTTGGCGTTTTCAGGAATAATTTCACTTGGAGTCTTTAATAGTTGATCAAATTTATTGAGGGATACTTCAGCCTCTCTCCATGCCTGAATAAAGGTTCCCAATTCCTGAAGAGGATTGAAAATAAAAAACGTATAAAATAAAAATTGAATATACATTCCCGGCGTTATTCTTTGGCTAAAAACCATCCAAGATAAAAACAGCAGCAACAAATTTCGCATGAGGTTAACAGTTGTGCCTTGTACAAATCCCAAGGTTCTTACTTTCTTAACCTTTTTTAATTCCAGTCCTAATATTTTCAATGTATTTGAACTGATCCGTTGCATTTCTTGCACAACCAATCCCAAGCTTTTTACCAGTTCTATATTGCGCAAACTTTCAGTGGTTGTACCCGCCAATACAGAAGTTTCTTGCATTATGTCCTTTTGAATAATTTTAATCTGTTTACTTAACATTGAACTGCTAATTCCCACGATTGCCATTGCCGCTAAAAATACAGGAGCAATTAACCAATGCACAGAAAATGAAGCAATAAATACAAAAATAACACCCACAATAGAGGTAAATAATAAATTCACGGTAAGGGTAATTACCCTTTCAGAATCTGTTCTTACCTTTTGTAAAATATTCAAAGTTTCGCCGCTTCTATGATCTTCAAACGTTGCAAATGGCAAATCAAGCGTATGTTTAATTCCATCAGTGAAGATTTTGGCACCGGCTTTTTGAATGGCTACATTGACAAAATAATCTTGCAAATTCTTCGATATACGACTCACCATTGCAACACCAATACCTATTGACAACCATGACATTACACCCCTGATATAATCATGTTCATTATATAAATGAAATTTAGTCAAATATCTGTCAAACAAATTTCTACCAACCCACGGATCTAACAAACTAAAAACTTGGCTTAAAGTAGCCAAAAACAACGCCCAAAATACCAATTTACCTTGGGGTTTAAGATATAACCATAACCTATTCATCTAATCTCTATTTCCTATCATTTTTGAATAAAACATCAATAATTCGCGCGTATTGTTTTGCAAATTATGATGCTCCATCATATACTCTTTACCACGAACTCCCATTTTTATGGTTTCATGCCATTGTTGAATCATTATAATAACTGAATTGGCAAATTCTTTATGTGAATCGGCAATTTCAACATGGACATGACTTTCAACATCAATGCCTTGGACACCTATTTTTGTTGTTACACAAGGTATTCCCAAGCTCATTGCTTCAATCAATTTCATTCTAATTCCACTTCCCGCAACTACAGGTACAACGCAAATACCATGAGTTAACATAAATGATTGAGCATTATCTACTTCACCATGGTTATATACCCCACTTTGGAAGAAGCGTGAATCACTTTTATTTAACCCTTTGCCCGCCAAATGAAACTCTAACTGCGGATAAGCCGATTTTACAATGGGCCAAACCTTTTGTAAAAACCACTCAACACCTTGCACATTTGCCATCCATTCCATGCTTCCAATATGAAACAATTTAAATGGTTGCAATTCAAGGTCAACCTCTAATCCCAAATTTAAACCAGGCAAGTATAAATGCGTTGGTACAATTGTAAGATCATTAAATGTATTTAAATCACTTGGGGCGATTGCCACTATAGAGTCGACACATTTCAAAAATGCAACTTCTTCGCGTTTGAGTCTTTTGGCTTGAATATTCAAATACATTTTCTTCAAGAAATTTGAAGTTTCAGTTGCCAATCTTTCCCAAATCTGACATTCAAAATTATGTGCCCTGTATGAAATATGTCCTTTGAAATTAGTTCTTAATGTATTCAAAAAACCAGCTGAATACAGTCCCTCAATTTGAACAAAATCAAAGTTCTCATTCTGCAACAAATTGCTCAATTGTTCATTGGCCAATGTATTTTCATACCGCTGCAAATGGAAACTCCTGTTTGAAAGCAAGTTTAAAAAAGCCTTCCAAGGAGTAATATCCGTATTGATTTGAATCGAATAATATTTACAAAACGAAAAACGCTCGAATAAAGTTTTTTCGTCTACAAAGTGCTTTTGCGTATTAAATGAGAAATAGCTAATCTCATGTCCCTCAAAAGCCATAGCTTTCAGCATTTGAAAAGTAGCCAATGCCCCGCCATCATGTAAAGGCCATGGAAATCGGTTACCTATTACTAGAATTTTCATATTTCACTTTCTTTACGCTTCATTTTAGAAACGACAAACTGAAAAATACGTTTATAGAACACTTTCATAAATGTGAAATCAAAGACAGCCCTATCGCGAATGGCTTTATAGGTAATTAACATTCCAATTGGAAATAAAAATAATGAACTCATCCACATGCCGGCCCAAACTGGCATTACCAACTCCTTGCCCATTTTTTCGCCAGTTAAATTCACGGCGTAAAACAGCACAAATAAGATTACGCTGATTACCAATGGAAGTCCAATTCCACCTTTTTTGATAATAGCACCAAGTGGCGCAGAAATCAGAAACAACATAAAAATCAAAAACGAATAAGAGAATTTTCTATGGTATTCTGTTCTATATAATGCTATGTCTTGTGTTAAAAATGTTTGATTGGAAGTGTAACCATCCAATGTTCCTTTCAGTCCTCTGGCTTGTGTAATGGCCAATGCCCTAATTACTGCTTGACTGGTTTTATCGAAATGATCAATAATATTGGTATCTTTTAAATTGAAGAACTGCTTATTTTTATCTGTCAATCTTGGTCTTTCCATTTGTGAAAACAACTTCGGATAATGTATATAGCGACTGCAGTACCGAGAATTTTCAACCGTTAAATTCTTCATTTTCATATGAAAAGTATCAATCTCTAATTGCAATTGTTTAATATTTAACAATTTGAAATCATGCGACATTGCTTCGCGATCGGTAAAATTGAAATCCAAGCTCGACAAATCAATGACCATTTGCTGTTTATCAAAGTGCATCTGGTTGAACGGCATTGTTTTGTTATAAGTTGGATTGCTTGTCATTTCTTCCCAACGCGTTCCATTGTATAAGGTAAAACTGAGGCTGCGCTTATCGTCAGACATCAGCATTTTTCCGCGTTCTGCGCGAATCACGTTCAATTGCTTACTATCGTCTTTTTTACATTCGTAAATAAGCACATCTTTTACGTCCTCGTTGTTTTTATCTTTTTCGCCAATGCGAATAGCAACTCCATCAATTTGCTGATAAAACTGACCAGGATCAATGTTGAAAGCAGGTTTTTTTGATCGCATGTCCATGAGCATTGCCTTGAATTCAAGGTTTGCTTTGGGTATTACATAGTTCAAAAACAAAAAGTTCAGGAACATTAAAACTGCCATAAAAATGAAAGTGGGCCGCAAAATACGCATCAAGGAAATTCCATTTCCTTTCATTGCAACCAATTCAAAACTTTCAGATAAATTTCCAAATGTCATGAGCCCGGCAACCATAATGGTTAATGGCAATGCCATTGGCACCAAATCGGCCAATGATAGAAATATCAATTTCAACATGACCGTTGCAGGAATTCCCTTACCCACCAATTCGTTGATGTACTTCCAAAGGAATTGCATTAAAAACAAAAAAAGACTCAATACAAACGTCACCAGGAAAGGGCCTATAAAAGACCGCAATACCAAAACATCTATCTTTTTTAGTTTAAAAAGGGATTTCATTAAAGTGCAAAGATACCATCTTTTGCCTAAAAGAAAATGAAATCGGTGGGAATTACACCCGTTTGAAGGGTATTGATAATTTTCCCATTTCTATTTACAACATAGACGGTTCCATTGCTCACATAATCTTGAGCATCGGCAACATAAAGCCAACCATTTCGGGGATCGATGCCCATTCCATAGCAATTTTTGGCTTTGTCAAAAACCGTGGTTCTATCAGAATATACAGTTGATTCAATTGAAATAGCTTGCACTTGATTTTGGCCTATAAAATAAAGTTGATCCTTTTCAGGTGAAATTGCCAATCTGCTTAGCCCATAATTTTCAGGGAAGGTTAACTTCTTTTCCAATTTCAAATTTTCGCTGTAGCACGACAACGAAGCCTTCCCATTTACAGATGCCAAAACCCATAATCTATTGTAACCATCAACAACCATATTTTGCGTTCCGGAATCTGATGCAATTTGTGTAGTATCGAATGTAATGGGTTGGATCATTAATATTTTACCGTCATAGCAGGCAACGGTAACTTTATTTTGCCAAAGAATCATTTGTTCCGTCCAACCGTAACGAGATGAAGTTTGTTTGGGGTAAACCCCTATTTCTTTAATGGTTTGGAGGGACGTAGAATCGAGAACGGATATTGCATTTGCCTGAATATCGGAACAAAAAATATACTTTCCAGCTGGCAAAAGGTAGCGGGGCGAACGAAGTGAGCCCCGCGAATTCACTTGTTTATAAGTGCTTGGGTTTAATTTCAATATTTTACCGCTGTTGTTTACTGTTAGCCAAATGTTTTTGCCATCGAAGTAACCACTTTGCAATACATCGCCTATCGGTTTCTTATTTTCTGACTCAAAAACATTGACATACAACTTATTTGAATCAACGCTGTAAATGTCAAACCGGGCATTTCCCCACATATAATTTCCCTCACACAAAACACCAACCCTATTGGTAGTGTTTACAATTGGAATGAAAGGATTTTGCTTTGGCTCAGTAATACAAGACGTAAGCCAAACAAAAATTACAAACGTGAAAAATACCCGGAATTTATGCATTATTGCTTGATAAACTTGGTGTTAAATGTTTGCCCCAAAGCGTTCTGCATTTTTACAACATACAAACCGGCCGACAAATCATCAATATTTACAATATCGAAATTAGATTGAATTTGTGTTTGTTTAGACAAAGTACCGTTTGATTGATATATCATCACATTTGTTTGGGCTGAAGGAATTTCAAATTGAATTGAATTTGTTGCAGGATTTGGAAAAGACCTTACCACTTTTGTTGCAATCTTGTTTATAGAACTATTAAAATCAGCAATCGTTACATTATCCATCACAAAAAATGCAGGTGTGTTCATTCCAAATTGCCCGTTATCTGAACTTTCCAATGTAAACGCCAAACTATCGGCGGTTTCATTTTGGTTGAATTTCACCAATTGCCAGGTATCTAGCATGAAATTTTTGTTTAAATCATTAAAGCGATAATCTGCCAAATAAACTCTCTTAGAAAATTTCTTTTGACTACTAGAAAAACCCGTGATAATAAGCACAAAGCTATCTTTGTCTGCCGCGGAGAACTTCTTTCCTACAAAATCTCCCAATTTCATTGAGTTATAAGCGTATGTTGAATTGCTTATTCTCAATTGAACAACTTGGCTGGCCATTCCAGTAGTTGGATTCAATGAAAACCCACTGTTGTTCTGACCCACAAAAAATACGTTTTTGCTTGCTGAATGGTTTGCAAAATCGTAATCGGCCGACTCGCAACCATATCCAGGTTTTGCGGCATAAAGGTGTTTGCCATAATCACTCGGTTCTTCTTTGTTGTAAATTACCCTTGAAGCGGCCCAATTCTTGGCCCAATATCCCCCAAAAGAAGTATCCCAGCCAAATTTGAAAGAAATGAACTCCGCTTCATATTTTTTCAACGAGCTTTTTCCGTTTAAGACTTGTCCTGAGTCAATTACAGAGGTAATTCCCTCAAAAGTTTCTGTTTTGAAAATCTGTGCATTTACACAAATTGAAGTAAATAAAAGAGCAGATAAAATTATAGTTTTTTTCATAGTTTTAAGTTAAATATTGATTGCTATTGAAAGCCAGAAAGTTCTTCCTGGCATTACCCTGTTTGGCATACTTTGGTAAATCACATTGAATAGGTTCTTGCATTCTAATAAAACATTCATTTTTACTTCCGAATGATTCTTATTTGTATGTAAAATTATTTGATTTAAACCAATTTGTGCGTTTATAAGTCTGTATCCTGCAAGCCATTGTTGGTTATCTGACTGAATAAACCTATTTCCAACATGCTGAACATCAAATCCCCATGTTGCTTTTTTTACAATATGAGAAAATCCCAAATTACCCATAAAATCAGGGATAAATATTTGTTGCTGCGAAATTGATTCACTATTGTTTTTCACTTGGGTTCTTACCCAATCGGCAATGGCAAAGATTTTTACTTTGGTTTCATTCAGTGAAAACATATATTTAGATTGAATTTGAGCACCCAAATATTTGCCACTGTGAAAATTGGTTGCAATCCAAGATGCGCCATTGGGAACCCAAATAATGGGATTATTCAATTCTCTATAATACCCAGTGATTTCAAAGGAATATTGTTCTTTATTGGAATTGAACTCTTTCTGAATGCCAATTTCCGTACCCCAACCTTTTTCTGGAATTGCCATTTTGGTAGAATTGGTATTCCAAAATAAATCATTCAAAGTTGGACGTCTGAAACTGGTATGAATGTTGAATTTAAGCTTTGCAAAACTTTTCAAAGGGGTAACCATTGAAAATCCGGTAGTAGGTATTTTTTCGAAATGTTCAAATCGTGAATTTACAGTGATATCAGATTTTAGTATTTTAAAGGTCCCTGAAATAAAAGACGCCGAATAAAATCTGTTCGCATTCAGCAAATTATAATTTAATGAATAGGCATTGATTTGTTGGGCATCTACACCAAACAACCATCTCACACCTTTCCAAGTTTTATAGATTTCAGTTTGAAAGTATGGAGTATGTGCCACACTAGAATCGCCGTGAATGCCATCAGCATAATATTTGATAATGTCGCGAACATATCCCAACCTTATTACACTTTGAAAATCATTGGAACCATATTGATATTCAAACACTGACCTAAAATTATTGTCCTTTTGAATTCCTAAAAATTGGGAGGATCCAATTTGAGTACCCAATCCCCTATTCCCGGAATTATTCTCTACAACCATTTTAAATTCATGTGCCAATTTTTTATATCCGTAAACGGCTCTAAATAATTGTTGTTTTAGAAAAGCATTTTCAGCATTTCTGCTAATTCCTTCAACCATATCAAAAAATGGAAATTTATTGTAGTTATTTATGGTTGATGCAGTTAATTGCAAATAATGGTATTTCTTAGAGATTACTAAATTTGCGCCGTTTGCATAATTCTGATATTGGCCACATTGCGATACAAATTGAGCAGCAACACCTTGGTTGTATTTGATTTTATTTCTAAGGAAGATGGTTCCACCTACACTTCCACTTCCAAACAAAGCCGAATTACCTCCCTCAATGATAAAAACTTCTTGTAACCCAAACGATGATATGTTGTTAAAATCGGTTAATCCATGCATTGAATTATTTACAGGTAACCCATTCCATAAAACCTGTGTTTGAGATGGATCGGCACCGCGCCTCGAAATAGTTGATGACCCAGAAACTCCATATTGCTTTAAAAACACAGCCGAATTCAATAGGCTATTTTGCATAGATTGCGGAGAACTAGTATTGGTGATTTCCAGTTTAACCCTGCCTATTTGACTTAGTTCAATTCTCTGGGCATGGATATATACAGTGTCAACGGGTACATTTTGCAATGTATCTCCGTAGCTGCATGATAGCAAAGCGATATATCCTAGGTTTAACAACATAATCAAATACCGCAAACAGGAATATAACAGGATAATATTGCCCGAAAGCAATATATCACCGCGCTTTTAGTCCCGAAAGCGAGTAAATTTTGATGCACTAGGCAGGTCTTCTGACTTCCCCATTTTAGGCGCCTTCCCGTTTACACAGTGGCATAGAGCCTAAAATTACATCCTTAAAGGATGGGGGTTACAGCTGCGGGTACAGTCTCGGTCTTACACCGATGTTCCCTTTTCATTTCTTCAGATAAGCCATTATCTGTCGAAAACCTAAACACCGATACAAATATAATTTCATTTTTCTTTTGTTGAATTATTACCTAGCTAAGTTTTCAACAAAATATGTTCATCGACATCAAAAGAGGTCTATCGACAATATACAAAAACGTCAAAATAAGACATTACCTTTGTGAAATGCGGTGGTTATATTTTCTTTTTCTTGGGGGATTTTCGGCAGTTTCACTAGCCCAAAACTCATTACCCAAAACCCAAGAATCAAATGTTGAAAAGTTAACATTAGAAAAGTGCATTCAAATTGCTTTGAGCAATAATTTGGACGTTCAACTTTCAGCAATTGCAAACACATCGGCAGAATATGATTTACTACAAAGTAAATTGAATTTAGGTCCCGATATCAATGGAACTGCAGGCCAATACTACCAAAGTGGTAGAAGTATTGACCGTTTTACCAACCAATATGTACAAACAACTATTGGAAGTAATAATTTCCAGATTCAAGGTAACTGGATATTGTTTGCTGGCGGACAACTTAGAAACGCAATTAACCAATACAAATACAACAAACTGGCTACCGAACAAGATTTATTGCAAGTAAAACAAACCATTTGCTTAAATGTGTCCTTGGCATACTTACAGTGTTTACAAGGCAGAGAACAACAAAAAGCAGTAGCAGCAACGGTTGAAAGCAGTAAAAATGAATTAGACCGAGTTCAGAAATTACTTTCTGCAGGTGCGGCAAATGAAGGTACTTTGTGGTCGGCAAAGGCACAATATTTAAACAACGTTTCTAATTATACGCAAGCAGAAAATGGGTATAATTCAGCCGTCAATACGCTGAAAAATTTGTTGATGATCAATTCAGAAGTTGCTGTTGAAATATCTGCAGATATGCCCGCTGTCCCTCAAAATAAAAATGAGAAATATTCACTTACCGAATTAATTGATAGCGCAATGAATCACCGCCCCGACATCAAAGCCGCACAATTCAGATTAAATGCATCTGAGTTTGCGCTTAAATCGGCAAAAGGCGCATTGCTACCCTCTTTAACCATTGGAGGAAACTTGAACACCGTATATTCTGGCAATGCCAAAACAGTTACTGGATATTCAATTAACGGAACACAACCAATTGGTTACGTAAAAAGCACATTGGAAGTTGTTGAAGCACCATCAGTGTCATACACCACCAAAACCATTGCATTTGGGAATCAAATTAAAGATAACTTCGGACAGAGTTTTGGAGCAACCATGTCAGTGCCAATTTACGGAAAATTACAAACCCATACCCAAATTAGCCAAGCGAAATTATCGATTTTGAGAAATGAAATTTCCCTAAACAAAAGCGTTCAAAATTTAAAAACCGATGTTACCTCGGCATATATAAATTACACAAATAGTTTGGCAAAATATTTGGCGCTAGAGGAAACCCACAAGGCGCAAAAGAAGAATTTAGAGTTTGTGCAAATTCGTTTCCAAAATGGACAAGCGTCGCAATTTGAAATGCAGAGTGCACAGAATACTGAAATCAATGCATATATGAATTTGATTTCATCGAATTACGAATATATTTTCCGTCAACTGGTTTTAGATTTTTTAATCAATAACCAAATCACCAATTTATCAAACAAATAAAAATGAATAAGAAAAGAATCATTTGGTTAAGCATTGGATTGCTTGTTGCAATCATATTTATTGTAAGAGCATACAACAAAAGCAACCAAGCTACCGAAGTTAGCACATATAAAGTAGTAAAACGCACAATCACCGAAGTGGTAAGTGTTACAGGTAAAATCCAACCTGAATTTGAATTAAAAATTAGTCCCGACGTAAGCGGTGAAATTACAGAAATGCTTGTAAAAGAAGGCGATAGTGTTACCAAAGGACAATTATTGTTGCGTATCAACCCAGAGTTGTATCAAACAACGATGAGTCAATTAAAAGCAAACCTAGACAATGCGAAGGCAAGTTTGGCAGGTAGCGAAGCGCAACAAATCAAAGCAAAAATGGCCTTGGCTCAAGCAGAAGCAAACTTCAAGCGTCAACAAAAATTGCACGAACAAAAAGTGATTAGTGATCAAGATTGGGAAAATGCAAGGTTACAATTTGAAAATGCACAGGCCGATTTTACCATTGCTGCCAAAACAATTTTATCGGCCCAATACAATGTCAAAAGTTTGATGGCTAGGGTTGATGAGGGAAGTAAAAACCTTGGAAGAACAAGTATTTATGCACCAGTTTCTGGAATTGTAACACAGTTAAATAGCGAAAAAGGCGAACGCGTTGTGGGTACTGCTCAAATGGCGGGTACTGAAATTATGCGCATTAGCAACTTGAACAGCATGGAAGTTCAAGTGAATATTAACGAAAACGATATTGTTAGGGTGCATCGTGGCGACAGTGCCAACATCAAGGTGGATGCATATGAAGATCGTGTTTTCAAAGGAATAGTGACAGAAATTGCCAATTCAGCAAAATTCAATGTTGCCACCAACATGAATGAACAAGTTACCAATTACACTGTAAAGGTTAGGTTATTGGCAAGCAGCTACAACGATTTAATTAGCAAACGACAACCCCAACCCTTTTTCCCTGGAATGACTGCATCGGTAGATATCAAATCGAGCACCAAAGAAAACGTGTTGTCGATTCCAATTTCGGCGTTAACCACAAGAAATCCTGTGGTTCAAAAAGAGGAAACAACTACTGTTACCAAAAAAGAAACCGAGATTGTTACTTGGGTGTTTTTATTCAACAATGGAATATCTAAAGCCGTTAAAATTAAAACTGGCGTTCAAGACATTGATTACTTTGAAGTTATTGAGGGACTAAAAGAAGGCGACGAAGTAATATCTGAGCCATCAATGGCAATTGCCAAAACCCTGAATGATGGCGATAAGGTTAAGAAGAAGAAGTAAGCACTTCGTGCTTACATGGTTTAGATGCACTTCGTGCGTTTAGATTCCTTCGGAGTTTAGATGCATTGCCATGCGTTTAGACAAGGCACCCACCCCAATCTGACTAACCGGTCTAACTAGTCTACAATGAACCTTTATAAACTTTCATAAACGTTTAT
>CANKVM010000062.1 GCA_947487175.1 Flavobacteriales bacterium
CCTGATAATTCACAATTTCAACAAAATTCAGTTTATGCGCTGATTAATAAAAAAGCTACAAATTGGAATTTATATGGTGGTATTCGTTATCATTTATCGTTGATTGATATTCAAGAGAAATCAATTGGTAGCATTAAAGATAAAACAAGTGCTTTGGTTTATAACGTTGGAGTATTAAGAACAATTACAAATTCTCTTGCTTTATATTTTAATTACAACACTGGCTTTAGGGCTCCCAATATAGACGACCTTGGTAGTTTGGGTATCGTAGATTTTCGTTATGAAGTTCCTCAGTACAATTTACAGCCGGAGTATACAAAAACTTCTGAAGTAGGTTTGAAATTTACAAAAGCAAATACAAGATTGCGAATGAATGTGTTTTATACGGACATTCAGGGACAAATAGCAAGGATTAAATTAGAGGGAGATAGCATGAGTGGATATCCTGTATATCGAAAGGAAAATTTAGAGTTTTGTGAACTATATGGTGCGAATTTTAATTTCACACAGAATATTGGTGAAAAATGGAATTTAGATTTAGGTGGGTCAATTTGCATTGGAAATAATCTTACCCGAAATGAATCAATGAGAAGAATTCCACCAATGAATGGTTTCTTTAAGGTTACTTCAATATTAAATAACAACTGGCAATTAAATGGAGATATCCAAATTGTTAATGAACAAAAGAAATTATCTAGTGGTGATATTGCCGATAATAGAATTGGTATAAATGGCACGAATGCATATACATTGCTGAATTTGGGTATTAAATATACCCATAGTAAATACAGCATAGTTGGAGCTATTTATAATGTATTTGATAGTAAGGCAAAAGTGCATGGATCTGGAATATATTTACCTGGGCGTTGCCTTCAAATTCAATTTATTTTTTAAGTTAAATGAAATAAATTGTTATCAGTAAAAATCCTCAGCATTACCAAACCGTTGGTTATGAAAAGTTAATGCTGAGTAGTTATTCCTGTTATGTTGAAGACTTTAATTTGCGCATACAAACTAAAAAATAAATATGCAAAAAATTACATTGTTATCTGCTCGTAAGTTGTGCATTGCTATCGTAGCAATTGCAACTACAAGCACATTAACTGCCCAAACTGATGACTTCACAGACACCGCGAAAGTTGACGAAGTTGTTGTAACGGCGTTGGGTATCAAAAAGGACAAAAAGAAGCTTGGATTCGCGGTTCAAGAGGTTAATGGTTCTGATTTGGTAAAAGCAAAAGAGCCAAACGTAATTAACAGCTTAGTTGGTAGAGTTGCAGGTTTGACAATTGGTCAAAGTGCTGAAATTCTAGGATCTCCTGCTGTTGTATTGCGTGGTTCAGATATCAATCGCGGACAAAGCGTATTATTTGTTATTGACGGTATTCCGATCAATTCAGATGCTTACAATTTGGCTCCAGACGACATTGATAAAGTAACCGTGTTAAAAGGCCCTGCTGCAGCGGCTCTTTATGGTTACAGAGGTCAAAATGGTGCTATTGTTATTACTACGAAAAAAGGAACCAAGCGTGGTGTTACAGTTGAGTTTAACTCAAGTAACATGATGGAGCAAGGTTTCTTAACAATTCCTAAAGTACAAGATGCTTACGGACCTGGTGATCACGGTAAATATTCATTTACTGATGGTAAAGGTGGTGGGTTGAATGATGGTGATTATGATGTTTGGGGACCAAAATTTGAAGGTCAATTAATATCACAATACGATAGCCCAGTTGATCCAATTACAGGTGTTAGAGGTGCAACTCCTTGGACAGCCCGTGGTAAAGACAATTTAAATCGTTTCTTGCAAACAGGTACTGTTACAAGTAACAACTTTAGTATTGCGCATTCAAGTGAAAAAGCTGACGTTAGATTCTCATTTTCAAACATGTACCAACAAGGTATTGTTCCGAATACATCTTTAACTAGCCAAACTTTTAACTTAAGCAACACCATTCGTTTTAATGATAAATTGAGAATGGATGCTAATATTAACTACAACCGTCAATCAACACCAAATATTCCAGATGTAAGTTATGGTCCTAACTCTATAATTTATAACATGACTATTTGGGGTGGAGCAGATTGGGATATTAATGCACCGGATATTCGCGGCATTTGGGCACCAGGTAAAGAAGGTGTGCAAAGCGTATTTGCAGAATACCAACGTTACCACAATCCTTGGTTTATGTCTGAGAAATGGTTACGTGGACATTACAAGAATGATATTTATGGGTATACTTCATTGAATTATCAAATTACTCCTGATTTGAATTTGATGGCAAGAACATCTGCTACAACTTATAATTTATTAAGAACAGAAAAAATGCCTTTCAGTGCTCACCCTTATGGTAGAGAAGAAGGTAGAGGTGATTACCGTGAAGACAGAAGAGATATGTTTGAAATGAACAATGAATTTATGTTTAATTACAAAAAGACAGTTCGTAAAATCAATATCGATGCATCTTTGGGTGGTAACCGTCGTGATTTCCAATACAACTCTTCATGGGCAACTACTGATTACCTAAACGTTCCTGAAGTTTATACCTTCGCTAACAGTGCAAATCCTGTGAAAATCAGCAATTTTGCTTCAAGCATGGCTGTAAGTTCACTTTATGCATTGGCTGATATTGGAGGTAATGGTTTTAACGTAAACCTTGCTGCAAGAATGGATAACATTTCTACTTTCCCAACTGAATCTAACTCTTATGTTTATCCTTCTGCTTCTGCATCTTTGATTCCTACAGAATTATTCAGCAAATTGAAAACTAAAGATTTTTCTTTTTGGAAAGTACGTGCTTCTATTGCGCAAGTTAAAGGTGGTTTAACTAATCCTAATATTGGTCCTGCGGGTAGCACTATTGGTTACGGTTCAACATATACCTCACCATATAACGGTCCGTCTTTTACTAATTCATCTGTTTACAGCACTCCATTGTTATATAACAACAAACCTTCTGCTAACTTTACAAATACTTTATCTAATTCAAGTTTACAACCATTTTCACGTACAAATATTGAATTTGGTACTGATATGCGTATTCTTAACAACAGAATTGGTATTGAAGCTACTTATTTCTTATACAATGATGGTCCTGGAATTTTCCAAAGAACAATTTCTGAAGCTACAGGTTATACCAACCAGTTAGTGAATGGTATTGAAACGCAACGTAGAGGTTGGGAATTAACAATCAATGCTGATGTTGTTAAAGCGAAGAAAGCGGGTGATTTCGAATGGAACACTTCAGCTAACTTCTCTAGTTATAGAGAATATTTAACTGCTGTTTATGGCGATGTAAATGAAATTGCTTCGAACTTTTTCGTAGGTGATAACAGAGGCGACAGAGTAATTAAAGTAGGCGAGAGAATTGACGCTATTTACGCTTCTTCTTTTGCGCGTAAAGACGATGGTACCATCATCAATGATGCCGGTGGACGTCCAATTGTTTTGCCAAAAGGTAAATTACTTGGATATTCATTGCCTGATTTGGTATGGGGTATGAACAACAAAATGAAATACAAAAATTTCAGTGTGGCTTTCCAATTAGATGGTCGTATTGGTGGTTCAATTGTTAACCAAATTCAACGTCAAACATACCGTGGTGGTAGAAACGAAGAAACCGCTTTAAATAATATCAAAGATGCTAACGGTTTAGGAATGGGCGATGCGCGTTATCAAGATTACCAAGGTAACAAATCTTGGGTTGGTGAAGGTGTTCAAATTGTAAGTGGTAAACCTGTTTATGATGATAATGGACATATCACGAATGAAGCTGAATTGACTTTCAAAGACAACGATACCAAAACTTATTTGCAAGATTATGTTAGCCGTTACTATGGTCAATATGAAGCGAATTTGATGAGCAAATCTTATATGAAATTGAGAGAGATTTCTATATCTTACAATATTCCTACAAGCAAAATTGGCAAAACATTTAAGTCGGCTACAATTTCATTGATCGCAAGAAACGTATTGTATTTTGCAGGTGGAAAAAATGATTTAGATTTAGATCAATTCCCTGGAATGACTGGATATTCATCTTTGCAAACTCCAACAATGCGCCGTTATGGTGTTAACGTAAACTTAGTATTCTAATATTAAACTCATGAAAAAAACATTATTTTATACAATCGCTATATTAACGACATCGTTTTTCTTTGGGGGATGTCAAAAAGGGGATAACATGGATAAAGATCCTAATCGCCCAACAACCGTAACTCCTGATTTGGTTTTAAACGGAGTTTGTAACTCAGTATTTGATGAGCCTTGGGGCGATGTAGCTCGTTGGTGTCAATACAACTGTTGTAACTATAACTATTATGGTAACCAAGAGTACAACTGGGCTAATGCTTCATTAAGTTATACAACATTGAAAAACGTTGTTAAAATGGAAGAAGAAGCTATTCGTGTTGGTTATGATGCAGTAAATCCATATTCAGCTTTGGGTAAGTTTTTTAGAGCCAATTTGTTCTATCAAATGACAATGCTAGTTGGTGATTTGCCAATGTCTCAAGCTTTGTCTTCATCAACTTTTACACCTAAATATGATTCACAAAAAGAAATCTTTATTCAAGTGTTAAAATGGTTAGAAGAAGCGAACGCTGATATGACTACACTTATTGCATCTGGTAAATCTTCATTTGCTGGTGACATCTATTATAACAACGATTTGTCTGCTTGGCAACGTGCTAACAATGCTTTGGCATTGCGTGTATTGACTGCTCTAAGTGCAAAAGAATCTGACTTAGATGTTAAAACTAAATTTGCGAGTATCGTTTCAAATCCTACAAAATATCCATTGTTCCGCAGTGCTACTGATAACATGTTATTTGTTTACAACAACACATTTAACAAATACCCAGTAAATCCTGATAACTTTGGTTTTGATGCTACCCGTTATAATATGTCGGCGGCTACTTTGAACACATTGGCTGGATTAAACGATCCTAGAGCAATGATGATTGCTGAGCCAGCAGGTTCTAAACTGAAAGCTGGTTTACAACCAACTGATTTTGCTGCATTTGTTGGTGCTGAGTCTAGCCAAGATTTGGCTGATATGAGTACCAAAGCAGGTGTTGATAATGGTTCAGCTTACTTACCAGGTGATTACTCTTTCTATAACCGCAAACGTTATTACAGTACTTACACTGCTGAAAACACAATCATGTTTGGTTACACTGAAATGTGTTTCAATATTGCTGAAGCAGCTAACAGAGGTTGGATTACTGAAAATGCGAAGGATTGGTATGAAAAAGGTATCAAATCGGCGCATTCATTCTATGGTATTGAAAGCGGTCCTGTTGATGTTAATTTCTTTAAGCCAGGTGGAAAAGTTACCGATGGTGGTTCTTACAACAAATACACAATCAACTTTGACCAAGCTGCATATTTGGCACAAACCAAAGTTGCTTATGCGGGTAACAATGCTCAAGGTTTAAATCAAATTTTGACTCAAAAGTATTTAGGATTCTTCCAAAATAGTGGTTGGGAAGGTTATTTCAACTACCGTAGAACTGGTGTTCCAGCTTTATTCGAAGGTGGACCTGGTACTGGAAACTCTGCTGGTGGAAATAAAATCCCAGTTCGTTTCAGATACCCAGTTTCTGAAAGCTCAAACAATGCTGCTAACTACAAAGATGCTGTTAACAGTCAGTTTGGTGGTAAAGATGATATCAATGAGAAAATTTGGGTTATTAAATAATCATTTAAAATTTCTTATATTAATTTAACTAAAAAGGAGAGTGTCTTGTGCACTCTCCTTTTTTTATGCTTCTGTAATGAATAAAATAATAGATCAATTCAAACAACTTTATTTTAACCAAGGTTTGTTAAAATACGGTGAGAATATTACTCAAACCGAACATGCCGTACAATGTTGGTATTGTGCAAAAAATGAAAATGCATCTTTGAATTTAAGGGTAGCAGCATTTTTACACGATATTGGTCATTTGCTTTATGCCGAATTGGAAATGAAATCTCATACCGATTTTAAACATGAAGAATTGGGTGCTCAGTTTTTACATAATTTAGAATTCAACAATGAAATTGTAGAACTAATCTTGTCGCATGTGTGGGCGAAAAGATATTTGGTAACAAAAGATCCGAATTATTTGAAGCAATTATCTCAAGCTAGCGTTGATAGTTTTTATGCTCAAGGCGGTTTGCTTACTTCCGAAGAGATGAATTACTACAAACAACATGTTAACATAGAGAATTGCCTTTTATTAAGAAAATGGGATGATCTTGGAAAAGATGAAAATGCATCAAATGAAATACCTGAAGAAGTTTGGACAGACATTTTAGAATGTCTTGGCCAATCATAACCTTACCTAAGGAGGGTGGGGATGGCGTCATCTGCCATGCCAAAACCGAGCGTCATTCCTGCTCCACCTGGGCCATTGAAAATGAATACTCCAGGTTCAATTTCCTCTATCCACTCGCTGCTGCCATCTTTCATTTTCAAATATTCGCCCATCCAAGTTTGGGTGATTTGTAAATCGTGGTTCGAAAATAATTCATTGTAGTAGTCTAAAATATAATTATTCACATCGATTTCTTGGAATGGCTCATTTTGCATGTTGTATTCATGTGAATCACCAATTGTAAGGCAATTGTTTTGATTTTGAGAAACCAATAAATGAATTCCATGCTTTACTTGATTCGGATATTTCTCATCACATAGTTGTTTGTATTCACCAAGTTTTTTTATGCTGGAATACGCATCGTAATGTAAAAAACTTAACCCACCGCATACTGCAGGAATTTGCGATTCGATGGGTTTGCTCCTTAGCATATTCAATTGACTAATTGTTATCGGAGCATTATTGAATACATCAGGATAAAGAATATTGATTTCAAATCCGCTGCAAATAAATACGATATCGTTTTCTATGGTTGTACCATCTGATGTGACAACTTTTTCATTCGTAGCTTCGATGACAGTTTTCCCAAAAATGAATTCAATAGGTAATGTTGCCGAAAGGATGTCAGGAATTTGTCTAATTGCTTCCCTTGATTCTACAATGACCTCAGAATCGCTGTATAAACCACCCAAAATATTTAGCTCATTTAAATTTGAAACTTGGTTTCTACATTCCTCTTTGCTTAAGATTTTTAAACCTTTTCTGGCATGTATATTTTGCTCATAAAAGTCAACGGCCATTTCTAATTCAATTTCATTGGTAAAAAGTTGAATAGAACCACATGGATTATTCCATATTTTTCCTTTTTCGCAAAGATCCATCCAAACTTCACGGCTTTTTATTGCTCTTGGTAGCTGTTTTTCAATATGTTGTCCAATTGGCCATACCATTCCAAAATTCCGAATGGATGAACCCCTAGCATTTAGAGATCTTTCTATAACTGTAACTTTATAACCAAGTTCAGCAAGTGTTTTTGCTACGGCCAATCCTAATATGCCAGCGCCAACCACCGAGGCTCTTTTGTTATTCATAAATGTTTATTGTGTTTTATGTTTTCTAATTTGAAAAAAGGCAATAACTGCAAATACTACGACAATTATCCCTCCGAAAAAAATCAAGTTTTGGAACCAATTCAACCATGGTAATTCGCCTTTTTTTGAAAATAATGCAAATCCACTTATAAATAAGGAACAAAAATATCCTGCAGAATCTGCCATATACACCAAAAAGCCAGAATTAGCAGGAGTTCCATTGAAGCCTATTAGCCTGTTCATAATACTAATGTTGATAAGGATATATCCAACGTAAATACCACCTCCACTAAAAAGCAATAATCCCATTCCATCTATCAAATTATTTTTAAATAAAATATACGTAGATATACAAATAACCCCTCCAACAAAAGTAGCAGCTATTGTTGTAATCATGGCATTGTAATGGTTTCTAACCCGGCTAATAAATGGAATACTCACCAACATGATAATGGTAATAATTGATTCTAATTTCGTTAAATTTTTCGCGTTGTAAATGTGCAAGCCAGACATAATTTCTGCACCAAAATTATCTCTAATATCTCTCAATAAAGTTAAGAAACCATATAGAAATATGATCGCAATTAAAAAACCGAAATACTTTTTATTAATTGCTTTTCTTTCACTTTTTGTTAATGCAGTTCTTGGTGCATTTGCCTGAATTTCTTCATTCGAGGGTTGGGGCATTTTTTCAAGCATATAGCTAAATATGATTGCAGGGATTAAAAAAATACCTGCCACATAAAAAGGTATCATTTCAGTTCTGAAATGATTTTCTTGAAAAAGTATGGCAATTGATTTAACCAATCCAGAAGAAAAAATAAAAGTACAGGCCAGAATAGCCCCAATCAATTCAGTTAAATTTCTTCCTTCGATATATGAAAAAATAATTCCCCAAATTAATCCCAAGGGAAATCCATTTAGCAACATCCAAAGTGGCCAAAATTTGCAATTTGAATATCCTATGAGTAATAGTGGAATAGTGGCAACGCTTAAAATGAATACAATCATTCTAAATCGGTGGTTGCGGTTTAGTTCCCCCAGCCATTTTATTCCAACAAATTTGCTCAACGTATAACCCAAAAGTTGAGCCAAAACCATCCATGATTTGATTCCATAACCTAAAATGTTTTGAGAATAAACCAATGCAGTAAAAGGTTTGCGAATGGCATACATGCTGGTATAAATACAAAATGCCAAACATCCAATTGTAAGTCCAATAAGTAAAGGATGATTTAATCGGGTTTTAAGCGATGGTGCATTCATTACTTTAATCTTTTATAGAGGACCAGTTTAACGCAATCTCATTCTGTTTCAAATAGTCCATCACAAAATCATACCCTTGATTCAATTCGCAAGGGTGATGCGCATCCGAATTGATCATGATTTTAAAATTCGCATCTTTGATCAAATGAATAAATTCAAAAGCAGGGTAGGGGTTGTGGCGGTTCCTTTTATATAATCCCCTTGTGTTAATTTCTAGAATAAAACTATCTATGTTTTGTTTTTTTAGGATATCAAAAAGGGATTGGTAAAAATTTGATTTTAAACTATGGAATTCAGGGTAATTTTCTGCATTTATCACAATTTTGTCTATGTGCCCAATGATTCTGATTGGAGAAATTGAGATATTCAACATTTGCTCAAAGTTGGATAAGTACAGGTCCAGGATTTCTTTTAAATTTTGATTATAATAATTGTAAATCCTATGAAATTCATCTACTGTCCCGTCAATTTCAATGTATTCTATCACTTTGCCATCAGACATTAAAATTGGTAAATAATGTATGCTGCAAATCAGATATTCAGCGTTCGAAATTTCATTGTATTTGAGAGAATATAATCCCTTGCCATGTAAATAATCAATTTCCCATCCAATAATAGGTTCAATTGTAGCTTTGAAATGTTTTTCAAGGGTTTTGATTTCCCTAACATATTGCCCTATTTGTGATTCTTTCATTGCCCACTCAGATTGAAATGGCAATGGAGCATGAGCGCTAAACCCAATATGCTTCCAGCCCAATTCAATGGCTTCATGGATATATTCTACAGGATCTTCACTACCATCGCAATAGGTAGTGTGAGTATGTAAATTCAAAATACAGAGAATTATTTTTTCTCGAATTTTGCAATTACCCGTTCCAAATTATTTAAAATTTGGGTATAAGGAGCAGTAAGCAACTCATTGTATGTTTGAGCACCTGTTAACACCCCAATATTCCAAGCACAACCCGCAGAAAATCCCTCATATAAATCACTCACAGTATCGCCAATTTTCATTACTTTATGTGAATATTCAACTCCTTCTTTTTTCATAGCCAATAAAATCATGTCGGGATGTGGTCGGCCTTTCTTAACTTCATCACTGCCAATAAATCCATCGATTTTTGATTTTAAATCCAATTGTTTCACAATAATTTCAGCTATTTTTCTATTGAAACCAGTATTTAAATAAATTTTAGTGCCACGTTTTCTCATTGCATCGAACAACTCGTCGGCAAATGGCATTAATTCTATGTTCCCCTTTATGCTATATTGATTTTCTAACTCAGAATTGAAATTATCTAATAAACGATTGATTGTCTCATTATCGATACTCAGATTGTTAATTGAGCAAAGTTGTTCAAAGGCAACATTCTTAGGAATCCCCATTACTTTGTTTGCATCTTCAATGGTAATATCGGTTTGGGTAATCGCCTTCATTGTATTAATTGCAGCTTGTTGAACCAATCCATGGTCGTTCACGGTAGTCCCTGCCATATCTAATACAGCTAATTTTGGTGTCATGTTACAAATATCTTAACTCAGTTTTTACTAGGTGTTACTGAAATGTTAAACTTGTGAGTATTTTTAAAAGTTATATCTTTTATTTTCTTTTAACTTCATACCAATGTTTTTCAGTTTCATCTTCTAAAAAAGATTCCTTGTAATTAAAGCCAACTTTAGAAATTACCTTTAACGACTGTGTGTTCTGAGTATTCACAATGGCATTGATTTTTAATATCTCTAATTCGTTTAATCCGTAATTCAAACATGCAACACTGGCCTCTGTAGCAAGTCCATTTCCCCAATAGTTTGGGTGAATTCTGTATCCTAAGTCGTAAAAATTCTCATAAACATGGCGTTTGTGGTTGTTGAATTTTATTCCACACCATCCAACAAAACCTTGTGTTGCCTTGTCAATCATAGCCAATCTTCCAGTTTTGAAATTACTATATTGAGATATTACCTGATTCAACAATTCTTTTGATTCTTCAAGTGAGCGCTTTGGGTAATTGGTTAAATATTTTACTACTGCTTCATTTGTTTCAAGTGAATGAAAATCCTCAAGGTCATTGAGCATGAATTCTCTTAAAATAATTCTATTCGTCTCTAATTGAATTGTCATTCTAGTATATTTTGTTCTCCCCAATCTTTTTGCAAAACAATTGCCCCATTTTATCTATAGTGTTATCAAATCTTTATTCAATAGATAATCTTTTACAAAATATTTACTACTAACACTTATTATTGTACTTCTATACTATGATTTCTAGACGTAAATTTATTCAAGCATCGGCTGTTACTTCTTTGCTAACTGCAATTCAAGCAAAAGCCAATGTTCTGTCCCTCAATACCAAAAAAACCGTTCAGCCTATTGTAATCTCTACATGGGATTTTGGAGCCGCTGCAAATGCTGAAGCATTTAAAATCTTAAGTGCAGGTGGACGTGCCCTCGATGCCGTTGAAGCTGGTGTGAAAATTACTGAAGCCGACCCAAATGTTGAAAGCGTTGGCTATGGTGGAAATCCAGATAGAGACGGTCATGTGACCCTCGATGCCAGTATCATGGATGAGTTTTCCAATATTGGTTCGGTGGCTTGCCTCGAAAATATTATGCATCCAATCAGCGTGGCGCGTTTGGTGATGGAAAAAACGCCCCACGTATTTTTAGCCGGGGAAGGAGCACTCAAATTTGCCCTCGACAACGGATTTGAAAAAACCAATATGCTTTCGCCAAAAGCTGAAGCCAATTGGAAAAAATGGCTGGAAGAAACCAAATATATGCCAAAGGTTGACTACAACAGCCACGACACCATTGGTATGTTGGCCCTTGATGTTCATGGAAATATCAGTGGTGCTTGTACCACCAGCGGTAGGGCCTATAAAATGCATGGCCGAATTGGTGATTCTCCAATTATTGGTGCAGGTTTGTTCGTTGATAATGAAATTGGCGGCGCCACTTCTACCGGAATGGGTGAGGAAGTGATTCGTATTTGTGGATCGTATTTGGTGGTTGAACTAATGCGTCAAGGATATTCGCCCATGCAGGCTTGCAAAGCGGCTGTGGAACGTATGGTTAAAAAATCTCCATCGAAAAAAGAAGATGTAAGTGCAGGATTTATTGCCTTAAATAAAAAAGGTGAGTACGGATCTTTTTCAGTATATAAAGGATATCAAATTGCAGTACATTCAACAAAGGAACAAGGTATAGTAAAAGACATTCAATATCTAAAATAATGAATGTAGAAGTTGTTGCCTATAGTTATGAATCGGTTGTAATTGCCGAAAAATGCGGAGCCACCCGCGTGGAACTTTGTGCCAATGAAGGAGCTGGAGGAACATCTCCAAGCTTGGCATTGCTTGAAAAAATCAAAGCAAATACCTCAATTCCTGTTTTTGTAATGGTGAGACCCCGCGAAGGAGATTTTACCTATTCAGAACTTGAAATGGAGTTGATTTTGAGGGAAATTGAATTATTTAAACAAGCGGGTGCCGACGGTATTGTTTGTGCTGCACTCACCTCTGATGCTCAAATAGATATCCCAATGGTAAAACAAATGGTTGCTGCCGCAAATCCACTTCCTTTTACATTTCATAGGGCATTTGATCATGTGAATGATCCATTTACTGCGCTTGAGCAATTGATTGATTGTGGTTGTGCCCGTATTTTGACATCGGGTCAGGAACCTTCTGTTTTTGAGGGACAAAATCTCGTGAAGCAATTGATAGAAAAAGCAAATGGACGCATTGGCATTCTGCCAGGCGCTGGCGTGAATTCGAAAAATGTGAAAGAAATTATTGACTATACCGGATGCTCAGAAATTCATTTGTCTGCAAAGAAAATGATGCAGAGACATGTTACATTGAATTCCAAAATTCAACTAGGAAGTTCAAATGATACAAATGCATATCAAATGACCGATGAGATTGAGTTGAAACGTGTGCTGGAAATTCTCACTTAATTATTTGCCGTAAAGGGCAAACTGTCCCCCTAAAAGAATATTGTATTGGAAGAATTCGAAGTGTTGTGATGCTTTATCGCTTGCATTCATTGTGGTGCGAATATCGGGCATGTTGATATAGCCAGCCTTCATTTCACTTTGGATAAAGAAATGTTTGAAAAACGACAATTGAACGGATCCTACTGCGGCAACGCCAAATCCTGCCACATGAAATTCATCGTAACGTGGGTTGTTCAAAAGGGTGGTGTTTGTTCTTGGATAAAGCACCCCAGCACCTATGCCTTCGTTGATGTTCACTTGTAAAAACTTGTTAGACCAAACCATGTCTGAACGGCGGATTTCGGTGTTTAAATAATTCAAACCATCGGTATGTTCGAACCTTAGAAAGTTCTGGGCTATAGTGAAATCTTGGTTTTTATAATCTCCATCGTATTGGCTACCAACGTGAATAGAACCATCAATGTTTGAAGATTGGTCGTTCACCATCACATATTTCATGTGGTCCCAACCAATGGAAATTTGGTAGTGATCGTTAATGTAATACCCAACCCTATAGTTGTATTGAGGGATGGTGATATTGGTAATTCCGAAATAAAGATTTGGATCAAACTTCGATTGTTTGTCGGTTGCAACCACGTTATGAAGGGTAAAATCGTAGTTGTTGCCACTGAAATGAATGTCTGAATTGGTATATACTTCTTTGTTCCACCCCCAGAAGAAAAAGAAGTTTCCTTTTTTTTGTGGTTCCGTAAAGGCTTTTTTAGGAAAAAAGGTATTTGGTTTTGATTCGCTTTGAGAAAGCAAAGCACTTACCGACAATCCAAAGGAAACAAAGAGGGCAGCAATCTTCTTCACCCAACAAAATTAACCGAAAATTTATAATAAGTTAAACAATTATTAAGGGATAGATTTGAGCCAGTTTTTGAATTACGAACTCTTCGTTACGAAGAGTTCGCAGTGGT
>CANKVM010000063.1 GCA_947487175.1 Flavobacteriales bacterium
TTCAAATTCTTTTTCTCTTCCTTTTTCAACAATTACCAGCATGCGTTCTTGGCTTTCACTCAATAGTAATTCCCACCCTTTCATACCCGTTTGGCGCATAGGAACGCGATCAAGGTGAATGTCCATACCTACATCGGTTTTGGCACTCATTTCACTTGTACTACAAGTAATTCCGGCAGCACCCATATCTTGCATCCCCACAACAGCACCCGTTTCGATGATCTCCATTGAAGCTTCAAGAATAAGTTTTTCCCAGAAAGGATCACCAACTTGTACAGATGGTAAATCGTTGATACTGTCTTCGCTCATGTCTTTACTTGCAAAGGCGGCACCATGGATACCATCTTTACCTGTAGCTGAACCAAAAATATAGACAGGATTTCCTGCAGGACCGGCACCAGCTGAAATGCTTTTACCCACCTCAACAATACCAACCGACATTGCGTTTACAAGATTATTTTGTTCGTAACAATCGTCGAAATAAACTTCACCACCAACGGTAGGAATACCGAACGCATTGCCATAATCGCCAATGCCTTTCACTACCCCTTTCATTAACCATTTGGTACGATCGGTATTGATATTTCCAAAGCGCAAAGAATTTAATTGGGCAATTGGGCGCGCACCCATTGAGAAAATATCGCGGTTAATACCACCAACTCCAGTTGCAGCACCTTGATAAGGTTCAATTGCACTTGGGTGGTTATGACTTTCAATTTTAAAACAACATGCCAATCCGTCGCCAATATCAACCAATCCGGCATTTTCTTCACCAGCTTCAGCCAACATTTTTGTTCCACTTTTTGGCAAAGTTTTTAACCATGTAATTGAGTTTTTATAACTACAATGTTCACTCCACATTACTGAATAGATAGACAATTCAGTAAAATTTGGTTCTCTACCAAGGATTTCGCAGATTTTATGAAATTCTTCTTCTAACAAGCCCAGTTGCTTGGCTTGGTCAATGAGCGATACACTATTCTGTTGCATTGCTGCAAAAATAGTAAGTATTTAGAGGAAAATAGGAAAAATTTACTGACAGTTTATGCCCAACTATCGCAACAGCATAATTCCGCCGTTTACGGTTGCTCTTCTAACCCTGTCGCCAACTTTTTGTTCGTAGCGATAAATAAAGGTATACAATGCCTCAGGGCATACAGATCCCTTGTAAAAACCAGACCACTTAAATGAATTTGCATCACGGCTATCAAATATTTTCTCACCCCAACGGTTGTAAATATATAAAAACACTGCGTTTACATCCCTACCAATAATTTCGAAAGAATCGTTTCTGCCGTCACCATTTGGTGTGAATGCATCTGGAATAAATACATCACAAAAACCAGACGCTAAGGTTACTTCAATTTGATCAGTTGCAAAGCCACAAGCATTGGTTACCGTTACTGTGTAAATGCCAGAATTGGCTACATAAATTGAATTTCCAGTATAACCCGTACTCCACGTTGTGGTTGCACCAGGCCAAGATGCAGTTAATTGTAAAAGAGAACCTTTACAGATTAAAGTATCACCCGGCAAAGAGACTTGAGGGGTGGTTTTTTCACTAATATTTATTGTATCAGACCATTTGCAGCCGTTATTATCTACTTCTGCAAAATATTTGCCGCCATTTGATATGGTTCTAGGATTGCTATTTGATCCATCATCCCACAAAACATTACCCGAAACAGGAATTAATAAATCAGTAGTGGAACCATCACAGATTGTGGTATCTTTTCCTAGACTAAATTTAGGCAATGCATTAATTTTTATGGTTTGGGTAGTTGAATCAGGACAGAAACTGTCTTTGATTACATACTTTACAAGTTGAAGACCCGCATTTCCCGGTGTGTAATTTGTACCGGCTATTGTTCCGGAAGATGTAGTAAATACTCCACCAGGTGTTGCTGGTGTTAGTGAAATAGCCGCACCACCTTCACAAACTGCACCAGACAATCCAGTGAATTTTGCATTGGTAATTGGTTTCACAAAAACGTAGCTAGTATCTCTACTTTTGCAACCGACAGGACTTTGGGCTTCGTGAATAATTTGATAGTTCCCTGTTGTAGCGTATGTATGCGTAATGCTTTTTGTATTGGTTGTTGTACCATCGCCCAAATCCCAAAACCAAGATGATAAACCTGGATATGAGTTATCAAACTTAAATGAATTTCCTACAAAACATTGAATTGGATTATTTATAGAAACGCCACTGGAAGGGTCAGGAATTACGTTGATAATCAATGAAGCTGTATCTGTACAACCAGTTCTGTTGTTGTCGTAATAAGTTTCACTTTTGTATAAAATGCGATAGGTACCGGCAGTTGTATACGTTCTAGTTGGAGTTGGAATAGTTGAAGAATCTGAACTGGTAAAATACCAAGTTCGGGTGTACGCACATTTTGGAATTTTAGCAAGTGTTGTTTGGTCGTCGAACTGAAAATAATTTCCCTCAAGACACTGAGAAAGTTTGTTATTTTTTTCAATTGGTATACTCACTGGGCGTGGAATGATAAACACAGCCTTTGTAGCTGTAAAGTTGTCTGTGCAACCCAATGCTGGAGATGCAATTAATGTCACTAAAAAGTTACCACCTTTCACGTAGGTATGTGTAACATTTGTGCCAGAACCAGAAGTTGCATCTTGAAATAACCAAGAATAGGTTACGCCAGTGTAAGTTGCGCTTGATTTGTTTGTAAAAGTTACCACGTTGGTTTTGTCGCAACTATCCTTACTCACAGCAAAGCTAAAATCTAAAATTAAGTTTTGCGTAGTAAATGAAGCGGTGGCATATGATGAAGTCAAATAATTTGGACTGCCCAAACCATCGTGTTCAAACACAGCGATGTAATATTTTGTATTGGGCTTTAGTCCCTTTAAAGTGAAATTATTATTAATATTGTTCCAACAAGCAAAGTTCGAAGAACCCATATTATCGCCATTCCCTAAAATTGCAAAGGCAGTATAGGCAGTTCCATCGGTTGGTGTAACAGTTACCGCAGAAGCTTCTTTCACTACACACAAACGCCATCCACCATTACCATTGGTCCAACTAACCACAGCTTGGTTACATTGAATGGTACCAACTGCAATGTTACTAGGTGCAACAGTTGGCTCTGCAGCCATCAATTTTCCTAGTGAAAACAGTGATATTAGGGCAAATAGTAATTTTTTCATCATATTACAACACAAATATAGTAATAAATAGACATTTTTCTTGCATCAAACGCTGCCTAGAATTCAGGATTTGTAATAAATTCCTCTTGAATAGTGTCTTTGTTCATCAATTTGAGCATTAATTGAACCAAAGTAACCACGTCTTTGTTGCAATAAACCGCAATTCTATTCAAGTCATTTTCGCGGTAATAAACATCGGCAACCATGCTCCCATCAATGTCATCTTTGGGCGTTGGAATTCCAAATAAATTCGCAAGTAAATTTAAGGAAGTATAGCTCTTAAAATCACCAAATTTCCATAATTCCATTGTGTCTAAATTTGCAATTTCCCATGGTTTTTTCCCTGCGTTATCGAGCAAAAATGGAAGTTTGATTCCATTTACCAGCATGCGCCTAGCGATGTACGGATAATCAAATTCTTTTCCATTGTGGGCACAAAGTTTGCACCTGTCGGTATTGAAATGTTGAATGAGCAAATTGGCGAAATCTTGCAACAAAACTTTTTCATCATCACCGTAAAATGACTTAAGTCTGAGTTTTGGTTCGGAAGGATGTCCGGTAATAATTCCAACACCAATGCATACAATTTTACCAAATTCAGCATAAATGGCCGCACGATCATAAATATCGGAAGCCGTAATATCTTCTTTGATCATTGATTTGGCTTTTTTCTCCCATAGTTGCTGCCATGCCGTTGGCAAACCAGAAAAACTTGATGCCATAGGCACCGTTTCAATATCCAAGAATAACACTTTGGTTAAATCTAATTGAGATAAATACTGCATGTTTTAGAAATTGTACATTAATCCTCAAATCTACAAAATGCGCATAACTTTATTTTGGTTTTGTTTAAAATTCCGTGAATTTCGCAATTCATAATTATGGAAGAAAAATCCACCAAACGCCGCAAGCCAAGTGCGCTGCCAAGTATATTAAGTTTAACGGCAGTGATGTTTTTCTTAGGCCTGCTTGGAACCAGCATTATTGGCTTTAAAGGATTAGGCAAATTGCTTATGGAGAGCAGCAGCATTGATATCTACTTCAATGATAGCATCCCTCAAGATGATGTTTTAAAGTTCAAAACGCAAATTGACAAATTACAATGGGTAAGAAGCTCAACCTTTATTTCTAGAGAAGAAGGAATGAAACAAATGGGCGACAAATATGACCCTGATTTTAATTCTTACATTGATGTTGTTACGCTGCCGCTGAGTATTGAAATTTATCCGAAAGCAGAATATGCATCATCAAAATTTTTAGATCAAATTTCGCGAGAATTCAAAGAAAATTCATCGGTTGAAGATGTAATTTATCAAAGAAATTTGGTTGAAACACTCAACAGCACACTTAAAAATACGCAACTTATATTGGGTGGAATTGCTGCTATTTTTATTATTATGTCGGTAATTTTAATTCAAAGTGCAGTACGTTTGGGTATTTTCGCAAACCGACATACAATCAAAAGTATGCAATTGGTTGGCGCAACCAATACATTTATAGTAAAGCCTTTCATACTTACATTTATTAAATATGCACTTATTGCATTTCCAATTGCAGCGGCACTGGTTTATCTAATTATTTGGCAAATTCCAATGCTTTTTAGTCCTTTGAGTATCCTTGCAGATTTTAACAAAAATATTGATGCGCAAAATTTGCTGTATGTTTCAATTTTCATTGCTATATTTGGAGTTGTGTTGTCAGCAACTTGTAGTTGGTTAAGCACTCGAAAATTCCTTAGAACTAAAATTGAAAATCTATACTAATGAGCACATCAAAAAATACTCAAAACACGCCTGAAAACAAACCAAGCATGATCTTTAGCAAAGAAAATTACACCCTAACTTTAATCAGTCTTTTGATTATTATCATTGGCTTTTTTGTAATGGCCGGAAAAGAAGGTGATATTTACGATTTTCGCAGAATTACATTGGCTCCAATTATTGTAATTATTGGCTTCGTTTTGGGCATATATGCCATTTTCTTTAAAAAGAAATAAATGACTTGGCTCGAAAATGTTGTGTTGGCCGTTGTAGAAGGGCTAACAGAATATCTACCGGTAAGTAGCACCGGGCATTTAATGATGTTCAAAGAATGGATGAAAATTGAAGGTGCCCAACTAGACACCTATATGATTTCTATCCAATTCGGAGCAATTTTTGCAGTCATCGTTCTTTATTGGCAAAAGTTCTTTTCTGCCAACTGGTTTAACTTTTATTCAAAATTACTTATTGGTTTTATTCCAGCTGCCATTTTAGGTTTCCTTCTCGATGATTATCTCGAAGCAATGTTACAAACACCTGTAATTGTAGGAATTATGCTCATTACAGTGGGAGTATTTTTGATTTTCATGGACAAAATACTAACCCCAGGAACCAAAGAAGTTGACGACATTTCATACAAAGATTCGTTTATAATAGGCTTGGTACAAACCATTGCGATGATACCTGGAACAAGTCGTAGTGCAGCAACAATAGCCGGTGGATTGGGTTGTAAATTATCAAAAAATGCAGCAACTGAATTCTCTTTCTTTTTGGCTATCCCTACCCTATCAGCCGCAGCAGCGTATAAAATACTTAAAAATTGGGATCAACTCAGTGTAACAAATTTAAGTGATATTGCCATCGGTAATGTCATCAGCTTTCTCACTGCAGCCATTGCTGTTAAATTTTTTATTGGCATCGTGAAATCTAAAGGTTTCCAATTTTTCGGATACTACAGAATTATTATTGGAAGTATTTTCTTAGTTACTTTATACTTATAACAATGAATTTTGGCAAGGCAATTCTAATTACATTCATTTGTATGGGTTGTTTTACAATCAATTCAATCAATGCCCAATCACCAAGTATCCAATTGGCGAGACTCAAGTATTCTGGTGGTGGAGACTGGTATAGCAGTAAAACGGCGCTAAAAAATCTAGCAAGGTTTTGCAATTCTAAAATTAAAACAAACCTCAGAGATGATGAAGTAATTATTGAAGTTGGTTCTGAACAATTATACAACTTCCCTTTTGTATTTATGACAGGGCATGGAAATGTAATTTTCAGTGAATCAGAGAGTTCAAATTTAAGAAACTACCTTACATCTGGTGGTTTTTTGCATATTTGCGATAACTACGGTATGGATATTTTTATTCGCAGGGAAATGAAAAAAGTATTCCCGGAACTTGAATTCAAACAGGTTCCTTTTTCTCATCAAATATATCATCAAAATTATCAGTTCAATAATGGACTACCCAAAGTGCATGAACACGATGGCAAGCCTGCCATGGGTTATGGTTTGTTTTATGAGGGACGTTTGGTTTGCTTTTATGATTATGAATGCGATTTGGGAAATGGATGGGAAGACCCAGAATTATATAATGACGCCCCAGAAATAAGAGAAAAAGCATTACAAATGGGTGCCAATTTGATTCAGTTTGCTTTTACTTTGCAATAATGAATTTTAAAACTATGGGATACCCCATTTTAAGTGCGCAACAAAAGAAGGAATTAGATAAAAATACAATTATCTCAGAACCAATTCCATCGAATGATTTACTTGAACGCGCTTGCTACAGGTTATTTTTGTCCCTCAAAAAAATAATAACAATTGATCAAACAGTTGATATTATTTGTGGACAAGGTAATAATGGTGCCGATGGTTTGTGTTTGGCCAGAATCATGGCATTTCATGGATATAAAGTTTGCGTTTACAAATTAAATATTACTGACAAATTCTCAGTTGAATATGTATTTCAAAACGATTTATTGTTGCAAACACAAATAGAAATTAAGGAAATTAATAAATACAATTGCAAATTCTTCAGTAGTTCAGCCGACTTTATCATTGATGCTATTTTTGGATCGGGCATTAACGCAGCCGTTAAAAGCCCAATTGATATTTTAATTGAAAAAATCAACCAATCAAGCGCGTGTATTATTAGTATTGATCAGCCGAGCGGCATAGGTACTTGGTCTTCTTTTGAGGGACCATTTGTTCGGGCACATAAAACAATTTGTATTGGAAGTGTAACGCCGAGTATGTTGAATCGGTTTTATTTACAAGATATTGAAATTATTGATATTGGTTTAAAACAAGATAATGTAAAATTGCTCGGCACATTTATTCAAAGCCCAATGAGTGATAGCTTTGTTCAAGGATTAATGCCAAAAGCAAATCGACATGCGCATAAAGGCATGAAGGGACATTCTCTTCTTTTGGGAGGAAACAAAGGTATGTCAGGAGCAATTGCACTAAGTGCTATAGCTTGCAGTGAAATTGGCGCGGGCAATGTAACCGTAGGAAGTGTTACCAATACTTTAAACTATATTGATCACTATCCAAATATTCAGTTTTTAGAGAATAAATTAGATGGACAATCAATTGATACAATTGATTTCACAAAATTCAATGCAATTGGAATTGGTCCTGGTTTGGGAACAAATGCCTATTCATTGGCATTTGTAAGCATCCTTTTAAATACGGTTAGAAATATTCCAATGGTGATTGATGCTGACGCATTGAATATAATTGGTCAGAATAAAAACTTAATTGCAAGAATTCCGCCAGGAAGTATTTTAACGCCGCATCCTAAAGAATTATCAAGTGTATTTGGAGAATTTCAATCACAAGAGGTTCAATGGGCACATTTATCGAATTTAGCCAAAACCATGCAAATTCATATTTTAGCAAAAGACACATATTCAGTACTATTCTGCGCAGATGGTGAAATTTTTGCAAATGGAAATGGAAATGAATCTTTGGCAAAAGGAGGCAGTGGAGATACATTAACAGGACTGATAACTGGGTTATTGTCGCAAGGTATGACTGCTAAAGATGCAGCCATTTGTGGAATGTATCAACTTGTAAAATATAGACATTGATTTAATTAACAATAGTTAAATAAACAAAAAATGCCGCTAAAGCGGCATTTTTTAATATGATTATAATTTAATTACTTTATTTCTTTCACCCACATTTGTGGCACAGAAGACTCATAATAGAAAATACCTTTATTGGCTTCTTTCTCTGAGAAATAGTATTCCATGTAAACATAATAGCTCTTTGTTTTTGGTTCAAAAAACTTAAATGCAATTACATCTTTCATGTATAATTCTTTGATTTGTTTGTTTGCTTTTTCTTCGTTGCTATGCAATCCAGCAACCAAGTAGAAGCCAACTTCTGGTTTAATTTTGTCAATTGGAGGTAAGTGAATACCGGTAGTATCATGTCCTTTTCCAAAGGCTTTCATGTCTTTCAAAGAACGCGCCGTGACTTCTAATCTTTCTCTTCCTTTAGGTGCTCTTTCATTGGTAGACTCTTCGTCACCACCATCAGAATTTTCTGAACCAGAATCATCTTTACTAGAAACAGAGCCTCCGCCTAATGCAGCAAAACCTATTGTAGTTCTAAATTCGTGAATTGGTCCTAACAAACCGCGTTGTTCTCCATCTGGAACAGTATAAGAATACGAAACTGAAATATCATCTTGAGGTTTAAAACCAATATTTCCACCAAACTGCCAGAAATTATTTTCTCCTAACCCTAACCAAACTTTATCTTTATACCAAAAACTTACGTTGGCTTGCAAATAAAGATAATCCCAATTATACCAAGTACAGTTAATTGCGGGACGAATTGTCATATCATTCCCTAAATCACCCTTAAATCCTAACAACAAGGTGGATTGTGTTTGCAAGTCATATCCAGCGTTATAGTTATAGTAAGTGTAATCAAAATGTGGCTTTGGCAATCTCGAAACAGAGAACCCAGCATACCAATTATCTGCTTTTGCAAAAATAGATGCGCGAAGATCAGCTCTAATCACTGGAGCACTATAACTAATGGCATTGATAATTGGATCATTTTCATGAATGTATACCATTTTAGATGCATCAAAGTTTTGAGATAATACACCGGCACTT
Organism: Flavobacteriales bacterium; assembly: GCA_947487175.1. Classification (GTDB taxonomy): domain Bacteria; phylum Bacteroidota; class Bacteroidia; order NS11-12g; family UBA955; genus VMCP01. The sequence goes on from CANKVM010000063.1 coordinate 9,081, forward strand.
ACTCCTAAGCTAAGTTTTGTACTTCCTAAACCCAATGAATAAGCATATGTAGCATACGCATTGTGAATTTCAGAAAATGCAATATTTTCTTTCAAATACAAGATTCCGAATGCCGTATTTTTGTTTTTAACAGGCATTGCTATATTAAACAATGTATGTTGAGGAGAACCAGGTGTTTGACTGAATATCTTGTTATAATACAAAGAAACACTTCCTTGGTCGTTGCTTGTTATTGCTGCAGGAACAGCAATTGAAGGATCCATATAAAATTGATCAATACGGGCTCCCATTTGGGCTGAGGCTTGTAAAGTCAAACCCAATATTCCAATAATACTAAATAATTTTTTCATAATAATTAACGAATAATTTGAATGTATCCTCTATACTCATTTTTGGATTGACGATTTTTCATATAATAAAAGTATACCCCATTTGGTAATACATTTCCATCAGAATCAACCCCATTCCAATTGTTTAAATAATTGTTGCTAGTATAAACCCTCTTGCCTTGTCTGTCACTAATTACAATATCGAATAAGAAAACATCTGGAATTTCAATTAAATCCCAATATTCATTTGACTTATCACCGTTAGGAGTAATTATATTCGGTATTTTTACTAGCGGAGGATCAATAATTCTAATATGCACAGAATCAACATCTGTACAACCGTTTGAATCGGTTGCAACAACAAACAATGTAATTGAATCTGTTAATTGAATTGTTGAAGTTCCCACTTTATTTGAATCGGCTACATATATAGCTGGATACCAACGGAAATTTTTCAACGCATTTGATACATAAACTGAAGCTTTTCTTCCCCTAAATATTGTAGTATCTGAATGTGCTTCTATGTTTGCCGGAGGATATGCATATACTTGAACAGAATCCATAGCAAAACAAACACCTTTATTATATGCTTTGAAAACATAATTTCCTGTTTTGGAAATAGACTTAACAAAAACTGAATCGTTATCTATTTGCCATATTATTGAGTCGCCTCCAGTTATTGTAAATTTGGCTGAATCTCCTTTGCACAAAGGCATACTTCCTGCCATATTCCATGAAATGACTGGCCTGTCAATAAATGTATTTAAGTTCACAAAGGCTGTATCTGAACAACCATTTTTGGTTTTCACAATATAACTTGCATTGAAAGGACCTGCGTTTTTGAAGAACACATTTCTACTTAAAATATTTGTATCCGTTACCCCGTTTCCAAAATCCCAATAACGCTGTTTAATTGTGTCTAAGGAATATGTTAATGTATCATAAAAATAAACAGAATCAGGCATACAAACTCCTTTATAAGCAAAGTTTGGAATTGGCGAAGCTACAACTTTTACAGTTTGCGTAATACTATCGGCACAACCGTGAATATTGGTAACTACCAACCTAGGGTTATAAAGGCCAGTTGTATCATAGCTATGGTTTAAGGTTACAGCGGGGGATTCTTTAAAGGTATCGCCCCAAATCCATTTGGAAGTGAGTATGGTATCATTCGGATCAACTCCGTAGTTTTGCACAAACGTAAATTTATTCCATTTCTGACATTGTATTGAATCGTTTGGGTTGACCGACGGATCTAATGAGAAAGTAGGCTGAGGTTTATAAAAAACTTGAAATAAACCTAAAGCAGAATCTCTACAGCCAGCTTTTGATGTTCCAACCAAACGTGCTTTATGAACTCCTGGCGCAGTAAATTTAAATTTAGTAGCAGTATCTGTTGCCATAATGGTATCATCAAACGTCCAATTCCAATTCATACTATCTTGGCGTGGATACTTGAAGTTTAACAACCTTCTAAATCTCGTAGTATCACCAAAACAGGCTTCTTTAACGCTATACAAAGGAACAGGCTTAGGGTGAACTCGCAACCAATAAACTTGGGTATCTTTACAGATATTGGCAGATTGCACTTCCAATAATATTTTATATAGACCAATCTTTGCATAAGTATGTGCACTATTTGGCATTGCAGAATCATATGGTGATCCATCACCCCAATTCCAAATATCGTAAAGAATATTTTCTGGAGAAGCAACACCAGAAGTATTTAATGTATTTGTAACTTCACCAATACATGTATTTGTTGCTGTAAATTGAGCTGCGGGTTTTGCAAATAAGTTTATAGCTTTTATCATTGAATCCTTACAATCCGCATCAGTAGTTACTGACAATTTGACTAATCTAGAACCCGCAGTTGCATATTTATGATATACTATTTGATTCAACTTTGGCGGTCCTGTTTGACCATTTAATTTGGTACCATCTCCTAAATCCCAAGACCATTTCAACATTTTATCAGGAGATGGATCCGCAGTACCATTGGTAATTGCGATTGATTTATTAGCGTCCCAACATTGGTCAATTGCATCAATAAAAATTGCAGGCTTCGCATGCAAAATATAATCCTGACTGTCAATTGCTTTACATTGATATTGATTTGTACGTGCAATAAAAATCTTATATGTACCTGCAGCTAAAAATTTATAATTGATTTTTGTAGAATCTTTATATCCAATTGTACCGGCAGTATTCCCTTTCACGAAAGAAGGAACAGTTGGAGTAATTGTCCAAACCTTTTTTTGCATTACTTCTCCAGTAGGCGGAGAATATGTATCCGTAATACGGGTAGTTTGGCCTTGACAAACGCTAGTTATAATCTTTGGCAATAAATCAACACTTTGTGTGAATATATTTGAATTCAATGGCACACGTGGCGTATTATAAATGATTACGTTTTTATATCCAAAATCGAAACTCGTAGCATTTTCAACTCTCAAAGAAACAATATAAGGATAACTTAAAGTTGCAGGCGTTCCTCTGGCATAAACATGCCAAGCGGTTGATCCAGTTTGCGTAGGAGAACCATCTCCAAAGTCCCAAATATAACCTGTAATCGAAGAACCAATTGATTTAGAATTACTAGAAAATTTAATAGTATCACCTTCACATTGATTTACAACAATAAATGACGAAAATACATCAGGACTACCCAAAGTATTTAATCCACCCAAATAACCAGAGGCTTGAGACCCTATTTTGTTTCCTAAGATATAAAAACCAGCTAAGTTGGTAATAGAAGTAGATGACATTGTACCAAATCTATTTGCAGTTCCTATGGAATTGTTTAATAACCAAGCTGCAGAACCTGTAGAAGTTAATAATTGCAAATTGGAAAAATCATACACATGATCGTCGTTGGTAAGTGTATCATAGCTGAATTTAATAATGAAACTATTTGCCACGGTATTCGCTGCTGAAGTGTTCATGTAATAATGATGCACTTTTGAAATATTTCTTGTGCCTGTAGGTAACGTTTGCGTAAACGCAGGTCCGTTCGCCAAAATTTTAGCAAAGTAAAATTCTTCAGTAGCACCTGATTTAGAAAAGCTAGTAATATTGATTGGTCTGTAATCGCTTCCTGAACCAACATGCCATGTCATTGTATTATTGGCAGTTTGACCAATCCAATATCCACCATCTACATAACTATTCTTATTACCACCAACCAATTTTGCACCGGTTTTAGTTTTTAACGCAGGTGGTATGGTTCCCGAAATCACCACCAACCCATCTGTTAATTCAAATGAATCAGTAATTAAAAGAGTTCCTGCGGCTGTTGCTGACGCAATGGTTGCCTTCACCGACGCAGTTTTTAAAACCAAAGATTTTATGGTAACGCTTGCATTGTCAATATCTAATGTGATATTTTTCGTAACCAATACAAACTTATTGTAAGTACCCGCAGCAATTGTAACCACATCGCCAGAGGCAGCGGCATTGATTGCTTTTTGAATGGTTAAGAACGGAGTTCCCGCAGATGTTCCCGCATTGGCATCATTACCCGTTGTATTTACATACCACGTTGCAGAAAATGCATTTAGCGAAAAAAGAAAAAAGACAAACGTTAAAAACGAATGTCTTTTCAAATATTTTTTTTCAAGTATTTTTTGAATCATGTTTTTCTTATTGAGAATCCCTTCAATAGACGCATTTCTTTATGTTTTTGTGTGTTGAAGAAATTTAATATGATATTTTTATGACAATTCCTTAGAATGGCAAGTCATCGGCATCAGATGAATTCGAAGCAAATGGGTCTTGGGTATCATCAGAAGGTGCAAAAGGATCGTGGTGGTCACCTGCATTTTGACTTGAAGGCGCTCCGCTGTTACTACCAGCCGCACCAGGTCTTTCAACTTTCCAAGCACGAACATCGGTATACCAACGGCCTTGATATTCGCGACTTTCAATGTCTACACCAATATTAATGAATTCACCTTCTTTGATATCGAATTGAGAAATTTTAGCTCCCCATAAATTAAAACAAACTTTTTTGGGATAAGTACCTTGAATTTCAACAACATAGTCTTGCTTTTCCCAAGGTCCATTTTTGCCAGCACCCGTTTGCTTAGGTAAAATTTGTATCACTTTTCCAGAAATATCCATAAAACAAAGATACTAAAAAGCATTCA
>CANKVM010000064.1 GCA_947487175.1 Flavobacteriales bacterium
CCTTGAATTTCAACAACATAGTCTTGCTTTTCCCAAGGTCCATTTTTGCCAGCACCCGTTTGCTTAGGTAAAATTTGTATCACTTTTCCAGAAATATCCATAAAACAAAGATACTAAAAAGCATTCATATTTAAAAATAGGAATTAAGAACCTCCTTCCTTCTCTCCCTCCTTCAAATCATCATTTTTCAATTTGCGTTCTACAGGCTTGGATTTTTCAACTTCAACTCCCCCAAAACTATAGTCAAAACTAATTCTAACTCCCCACATAGTGGTTCTTCGCATTTCATAATATGAAAAATTTTGTCCCTTATTGTCTGTCATATAATCCACTTGAGGTGAAAAAGGATTATCCAATCCCAAACCAATACCACCTTTGTCTTTATTAAACCTGCGCTTCACACTAATTACGTGCATAAACCAATTCGCAGAATATCCCTGCAGAGAAAAAGTAGGTGCATTGAATCTTGCAAATATTTCAACGGTATAGTTTTTAGAAATACTATAAGAACCTCTCGATCCAACAGTATAGGTAATTCCCTTTGTAGTTAATCCAGCAGTAGCACCAGTATCTACAATACTTCTGATGTTCACCAAGCCAGCACCACCATTCAAACTGAGCATCCAAGTTTTGCCCTTGAAATTGATATTTAAGTCAAATCCAGTTGTAATATTTTGACCAATATTGCCATATGTAGTTTTGTACACTTTATTTTCCTCAATAACGCGATAAGTTTCAATGGCATTATTCAACCGTTTGTGGTAAAAATTGATGCCATAACCACCTATTGGGGTATAATTCCCAAACGACAATTCATAATTCGTAGAAATTTCAGGCGACAAATAAGGGTTTCCTGTGGTAATATTTAATGGGTCACTGAAATTAGTATATGGGTTTAAATAAAACAAACTAGGACGCTGAATTCTTTGAGTGAAATTAAACCGCAAATAACCGCCCTGTCCAATTTTTCTTGATATATTTAAAAAAGGAATAAAGTTCTTATACGGTTTACCTGTAAAAGAAATTTCATTAGGTTTGCTTAAATTCCCTCCAAAATTAGTATGCTCAAAACGACCCCCAACTTTAATGCTGTAATTTGAATTTAAATTATAAATTATTTGGGCATATCCAGCATAAACGTATTGGTAATAATTAAAAGTATTGTTTCTAAATGCAATTGTTGAAAATTCATTTTTAAGGATAATTAAACTATCGAAAGAATAATCAGAAAATACAAAACGCCAAATTCCTTTCAAGCCAGACTCTAATGATATTTTAGAAGTTAGAGGTTCCGTAAAATCAATCTGTGTAGATAGTTCGTTGTTTTGTCCCACGTTTAAACTTTTTTCATTCCTTAATAATGAACCGATTTGATTTTTTCTTTCACTGGTATACTTTGCATTTTCAGTGCTGTTAGAAAACTGAACCGACCAACCCAATTCTCTGTCTTTTTTGTCGAATTTTCTTCGATAATCTAAATTAATATCATATCCAATGGTTGAACTTAATTTATCTGAATTCTGATTCCATAAATAATTCAAAGAACTATCTTTTATTCCCACATTTGTTTCCCAATCGGTTAAGGTGCTTCTCCAACCCGTATTTATGGATGCAGTAGCACTCAATGCGTTTTTCTTATTAAAAGTATGATCTACAGAAAATGTCAGTCTTGGTCCACCACCCCAGAAGCTAAAATCAGAATTTTGAGTCAGTTGATTTGTAATTCCTTGAAGGGTATTGAATCGATTTGCTCTCGAAAACCCCCAAGCCCTCCAACCATGTCCTCCAATCATGGTGGTAAAATTTGTTTTCCCGCGTTGTACAGAAAATGTACCACCTAAATTGGCACTTCTTGTACCCAAACCCATTCTAAAGTTGCCCGAATTTCCTTTTAATCGAACATCCTTCATGATAATATTTATAACCCCACCAGAACCTTCTGCATCGTATTTTGCAGATGGGTTTGTAATTACCTCAATTTTATCAATATCATCGGCAGATATGGATTTTAATGCATCAGCCAAATTACCCGACAGCAGCCCTGAAGGGCGACCGTTGATTAAAAATTTAATATTTCTGTTGCCACGCATCGAAACATTGCCGTCCATATCCACTTCAACCATGGGCACTTTCGACAACATATCACTCAAAGAAGAACCTTTGCTTGTTATGTCTTGAGATGCATTATAAACCAATTTGTCGGCCTGATTTTCAATAATATTGGCTTGAACTTTAATTTCAAGCACTTTCATTTTTTCAATATCGCTTGTATCTTTTTTGCTTTTTTGCAATGTATCTTTCTGAGCATAAGCAATAACAGACAACAAAGCGCTAAAAACCATCAATAAACTTTTCTTTTTCAAAATCACTTTGCAAAGTAAATACATAAAACCTAGTTGGGTATCACAAATAAGTTAAATCAATATAAAATTTGTACCCGTAAACTATTTTGAGCGAATGGCAGTAACAGGGTCCATTTTAGCTGCAGAAGCAGCCGGAATAAATCCAGCAACTATTCCTACGCCAACTGAGGTTATAATTCCGATCAAAGCATCTTCCATTCCCAACGACAATGAAGCCCCTGCCCCCAATGAAGAAGAGAATGCCGCGTTAAGTCCATACAGAACGAGCCACACAAAGAAAATCCCTATTAATCCTCCAGCAATACAAAGCCAAATACTTTCTAGTAAAAATTGCACTTGAATAAACCACTTTTGCGCTCCCAATGCTTTTTGAATTCCTATTTCTTGGGTACGCTCTTTTACCGATACAAACATGATGTTTGCCACACCAAAACATCCCACCAACATGGCAAAAGCCCCAATAATCAAACCTATTTTCTTTATTTGCCCGAAAAGACTTGATATGGCATCGGTAATCATCGACATTTTGTTCACCGCAAAATCATTTTCCGCACCAGGTTTTAGGCGTCTATAAGCTCTCATGCACTGAGCAACATCAATTCTTAAATCATCAATTGAAACCCCGTCGGCAGCCCTCACCATAATTTGAGCATCTTCACTTTGCCTATAGGAAAAGTATCCCAATCCCCATTTTGAGGGAACAAAAACTCCATCATCGCTAGAGTTGTTAATCATACTGGCACCTTCGAATTCACAAACCCCAATAACGGTGCAAATTCCAGAACCTACCCTCACTTTTTTCCCAACAGGACTTCCCTCCGGAAATAAATTTTGAGCAATACTTGCACCAAGAATAACCACAGGTTGACCGCTATTGCTTTCTTCGTAAGTGAAGTACCTACCGTATTCTATATTTACAGCCTGAATTTGGTTATACTGGTAAGAAATACATTTGATTTCAACCCCCTTTAATGCATTTTTTGCTGTTTTTACATCCGCATTTTGTTGATATAAATAAGCAATTGCTTTTACTTTGTTTGGGGTAATTCTATCAACCAAAAAATCAGCTTCTTCGGGTTTTGTAACTGGACGTTTCAAATATTTCCACCAAGGGTAGTTGTTGCCAAATTCATCCCACGGCCATTTTTGAATAAAAACCACATCAGACCCGAATTTAGAAAATTGATTGTTTAAACTTTTTTCTAAAGAATGCACCAAGGCATAAACAGAAATAATACAAAATATGCCAATTGTAATACCCAAAACCGATAAAATACTGCGCAGTTTATTCTGCTTGATGGAAGAACCCGACATTTTAAAAGATTCGATTAAGGGGATTTTAATGGACATTTTACGAAAGTAAATAAATATTGAAATGCTTAATTTTTAATTGGATTAGGAGCCAATTTTTTCCGTTTGAATGTTTCAAACTCTTTGCGATACATGATACCTGTTCCCAACGTATTTCCAGAAACCCCGTTTGTTGTTGAACTTCCATTTTGCTGTAATAACAAATTATTACTCCTCGAAAATGCCTTGATTCTCCAATTCTCATCGGTGGTTTTGTATTCTAAGTTGAAATTAATAGGCAAAGCCGCACTGCTCACCAATACCGCCACCGTTGGATCGTAATTCAAATCCAAACGCAACCTGTCGGTCAAAAACCATTCAGTATTTAAAAACAACTTTGTATTACTTGTTCCTGTTGAATTTCTAACATCATCTATATTCACTTGAATTCGGGTTGGAATTCCATATTTCGAAAATAAATCATTCACTACAGAACTCGCGATCATAGAAACGCTGTTTCCGGCAAATCCTGAACCACTAAAATTACTTGTTGCAGATGCCCCGCTATTTGAGAAAGAGGGAGGAATGAAATTACCAAACAACAATAAGGCTACTGCCTGACGCATTGTTTCATCCTTGTCGCTTCGAATGCGCTGAATCACGGAATTTACTTCATTGGCAGAGGTTCCTCCAGTTGAAGATAAATCAGGAGCTAAAATATCAAATCCAATAGATGGACTAAACAAATTTCCCTTCAAGGTAAGTAAACTAATGATTTTGGTTGCAGGATAACTCGTTTTTGCCCCAACGGAAGTAATCATAAGGGTTGAAGGCGAAATTTTCTTTTCAATTCGACCAACCAAATCAACAGTTGCATTGAATGGATCTCCATCCCAAACAATTGACCCACCTTTATCGAGAGATATACGTTTTAATAAATTAATTCCCGGTAGCGAAAACGAGTATTCACCTTGTTCAACGGCAAAACTACCGAACATATAAAATTTCTTGTCGAGGTCGTAAACCATTCTAAGTTGTCCATTTCCCCTTCCTTTGATAATATCACCGAGTTTTTTATCAATTACAAATTGAACTTCTGCCTCCGGAGTTGCGGTAATATTCATATTGATTTTACCTAAACTATTTGGAGTTTCTTTTTTAACAGATGTGGCTTGAATTTTCCCTAAATGATTTCTAAAAATGATTGTTCCAGAAATTTTATTTTCATTATCTGATGAATACTGAATAGAAAGCAAAGAATTCTTGCGCGGCTTCAAATTAATATCCATATTGATTTGAGTTAACGGCCCATACATTCGGCAATTCCCATCGGCCCATGCGTTGCCATAAAACAAGCTATTGTCTTTCTCTGTAGTCTGCAAAACCCTAAAATTCTTAAGACTATCCAACTGCAGGTCCAATCCGAATTCCGAAAAGTTTTTATAGGTAAAAGCCAATTTCATCCAAGCGAAATTCTTTTTTGAATCATCAAAAATCTTCAATGGGCGAACGGTGAATAATCCTTTTTCTGTAACCTTAATATTGCCTGAAGTTGTGTATTCAGTTCCTAAATAATCCACTTTCATTCTGGCTTGATCAATTGAAATCAAACCTTCTGCTTTGGGGTTTTCAGTGGTCCCAAACAAATGGAAGTTCCCTCTTAAATATCCTTCCTTAAATCCTACTATGCCAGTTAAGAAAGGTTGTAAAATTTGAATAGGCGTTTTTCTTGGCAACTCTCCATAAATATCCAAATCGCTTCCATTTAATGCATTTACTTGTAAGGTCCCATTTAATGCCAATGTTTTTAGAGGACCAGAACGGAATAAGCAATTCATTTGCAGAAACCCTACTTTCCCGGTTTCTTTTATTGACAAATCCAAATCACCATATTGGAAACGATTGTACTTGATTTTGTTTATTCCTACCTCACCAATAAATCTTGGATTGCCTAAAACGGCACAAATTTTCACATCACCATTCGCTTTAAATTCTAAGCTATCTAATGTTCCCTTTGGTAAAAATGGCTTCAAAACTTCTGGCGTAATATTACTAAAATCCATTCGAAGGGTGTCTGAATTCGACTCTGAAATATCGCCCTTCACTTCTAGGTAGTGGGTATTATCACTCAAATAAAAGTTCGATATGTTAATTTTGTTAGGGTTAAATAAAATATTGGCTTGCCTATCCAACATCCAAGTGGTTGAGAAAATCCTCAAATCAGTTTTATCTAAATTGAAATCGGCAGAATTCTCATGGATTTTACCAAAAGCCGCCAAATCAAGAGAATATCTATTTTCCTTCTCATGAATAATGGTTTTGAGGGACATAAAATTATTGCCAATGCCAGAAACAAGTTCAATTTTATCATAAAGGGTATTGTCGAATTTGCTCTGATTAGATAGGAATATCAATTCAGCTGTATTGTCTATCAACTTATCTTTGTGGATACTAACCTTAGTCTTCTCACTTGAAAATAATCCATATTCCATAGAAAACGGACCTACTTCAATGTTGTATTTGTTAATCAATCCATTGTAATTTCCAACTAGCGACACCGGACCAAGCCTTAGTCCTGGAGCAACCAATGCATCAAGCCAAACCGTTTGAAACAAAAACAAATCAAACGCCACAGAGTCGGTGCATTTTTCCTTGGCTGCAGCAAACCGCGCTGGCGCCATATCGTGCAAAATTTGATCTACCCATAATCCAGTTTTTGCCAATTTCCAATTTCCAGAAATAAATCCATCTATCCAGTTTCCAACAAATTCAACCCTGTCTAATCTCTTTCTGCGAATAAGCTGAGTGTTCAATAAAAAATCCTGACTCCCACGATTTATTTGGCAATTGGTTAATAAAACTTCCCCCAAAATGATATTTAAGTCAGACCCTTTTAAATCGGAATGGATATTTCCTCTGAAAGACGTTCCAACAGTATCAAACCCCAACTTATTGAAATCTAGATTTTCAATTTTAGCATCCACAACAGAATGCTGTGATTTGAAAATATTTTCAGCCAAATAATCAATTTGAAAGCTTGCCGATGGATCTTCTGAAATCATTGTTCCATCTATAATGCCATGGTCTAAAACACCATTCACCGATGCTTTTTCAAATCTCCTTTGATTCATTGAATAAGAGGAAGTAGCAATATCATATTCAATAACAGCATTTTCATCGAATCCTTTCCCTTTGAGTTTTACATCCATGTTGGCCTTCCCTAAAAAGGCAGCCTGAGGCAAAAAGTGATTCCAATCTACAGAATCTATATTTACAATTAAATTATAGCCCAAGGGATCATTTTCTTTGGAATAATCCAAATCAAGAACCCCCGCCAAATTGCCTTTGTCGGTATTGATTTCACCGTCCCAATGAAGCAATCCCATTGGCAAATCCAATACCCCATTCAAATTTACATATCCCAAATCGAGAACCGTTTTGGGCAATTCAATTTCGGGGATTAACGAGGTAATATCTTTAACAAAAACTGTTGATTGTTTAAATTCAATGCCATTGAATAATGTTGAAACCTCAGGCAATCCTGTTAATGCATATTTCAAATTCAATACAGTGCCATTTTTTGTTTTTGCAATAAAATAATTCGACTGCATTTTACACAATGGACCTTTGATATCGGCATTCACTTCGAGTACAAAATTTCTATTTTTTAACCAAGGGGCAAATGCACTGATATCGGATAAACAAATTTTAGAATTTCTAAGTTTCAATTGATAAATCACATCTGTAAAAGGCTTATCCATTGCTGCAAAGTCTTTGTATGTCATTGAAAACTTTGGTCCAATTATACTATTTGGAAGTTCCAATTTCAATTTATTAAGTGTAATTTGGGTATTGTCAAAAATACAATCTGCAGAAAGTGATTCAATGCGAACCCCACTTCTTTCTATGGCTGATAAGTTCTTAATTTGAAATATGTTGCGACCTTTATCATCAATCACCCATTTCGATATTTGTCCATTAATATTCCTAATTGCCAAATAATTGACATTGTATTCGTATGGAATATTTCTAAAATCCGCAGGCCTAAAATCAAATTGAATAAAATTGGCATCCACCAATTGAATATTCTTTATATTTATCTTCCAGGGTTTTGATTTTGACGTGGTATCGGCCGATTTGAAATAGTCTTCAATAAATTGATAGTTAACTACTTTTTCGTTTTTGTAATACCCAATGTGGATAGCCATTTTGTTCAATTCAATGTGTTTTAAATCAATTTTTCGCTTACGGAATGAAAAATGAGCAATATTTGCATTGAATGTTTTGGCGTAAAAGATGGTATCGTTGTGCTTGTCGAGAATTAACAAATCTTCTAGATGATAATTTCTTAGAAAGTCTATTTCAACTGCCTTTACGCTGACTTTAGTACCCAATTCATCTGAAAGATAACCAGTTAAATATTGTGCAATTTCAGTTTGAACAAATTTATTACGGGTAAGAACAGCCACAATGCTCGAAAAGAAAACGAGCAACAATAGCGTTCTAAGCAATATCTTCCGTAATTTTGAACCGCGTTTTTTCAAAGAAATCAAATATAACGAATCTAACACCAAACCAATCCACCAATGAATCAAGCATCCACTATTTTGGGCATTGAAAGCAGTTGCGACGATACCGCAGCGGCCATACTTGATAACGAAATCATTTTATCAAATATTACCTCAACCCAAAAAGTTCATGAATCATTTGGGGGTGTTGTTCCAGAATTGGCATCGCGTGCACACCAAAGTTCCATCATTCCCGTTATTGATTCGGCTTTGAAAGAAGCAAATATGTCCCTCCAAAATCTTTCTGCCATTGCCGTAACTCAAGGCCCAGGCCTAATGGGTTCGCTCATGGTAGGCATAAATACTGCCAAAGCGCTTTCTATGGCTTTAAATGTGCCTTTAATTGGGGTAAATCATCTTCAGGCCCATGTTGCAGCACTTTATATCGACAATGAAGTTGAATTTCCATTGTTGTGCTTATTGGTAAGTGGTGGCCATACCCAACTCATTTGGGTTACCAACTTTATGGAAATGGAAATTATTGGAAATTCTATTGATGATGCTGTGGGTGAAGCATTTGACAAAGCAGGAAAATTAATGGGATTGGGTTATCCTGGTGGGCCCCAAATTTCAAAACTTGCCGAAAATGGAAATCCTTTAAAATTTACATTTCCCGATAGCCAAACCAAAAATTATGATTTTAGTTTCTCTGGAATTAAAACTTCTTTGTTATATTTTTTGAGGGATAATCAACTTGCTGATCCAGATTTCTTGAGCAAAAACGTGAATGACATTTGTGCTTCCTATGAATTTTCATTGGTGAATATGTTGATCAAAAGGTTAGAAAAAGCGTTAAAAGATTTAAATCCCAAGAGCATCGGAATTGTAGGTGGAGTTTCAGCAAATAAAGCATTGCGAACTGCGTTAAATCAGACGGCACTCAAACACAATACCACGAGTTATATACCTCAATTTCAATATTGTACAGACAATGCAGCCATGATAGCCAAAGCCGGTTCTTATTTATTGAGGGACAAAAAATTCATGGAAATATCAGATACTCCATTCGCGAGGATTAAATCTTAATCCTCTATCTTTGTATTTTAATTATGATGTTAATTCCTACACCAGAACTCATTGCTGAGGGCAACGAAAAAGCCATTGCGAGAGCAATTTCTTGGGTTGAGAATAACCATCCGTATTCACTTGAACTACTTAAGCAATTAAACGGAACATCTGATGTAATTGGAATAACAGGACCTCCGGGAGCTGGAAAAAGCAGTTTGGTTCATGCATTAGCCAAGTTTTGGAGCAAACAAAATTTACGCATTGCCATTGTTGCCGTTGACCCTTCCTCTGTATTCAATTTTGGATCACTTTTGGGTGATCGTTTACGCATGCAATCTTTGTTTTTGATGCCAAATGTATTTATTCGAAGCGTTAGCTCTAGGGGTTCGCTTGGTGGTTTAAGTGGAAGTATCATTGAGGTTGTAGATGTTTTGAAACATGCCAAATTCGATAAAATCATTATCGAAACCGTTGGAGTGGGACAAAGTGAGGTAGAAATTGCAGGATTAGCCGATACCACCATTGTTGTTTCTGTGCCAGAAAGTGGCGATGAAATTCAAACGCTTAAAAGTGGCATCATGGAAATAGCAGATATTTTTGTGGTAAACAAATCAGACAGAGATGGCGCCGAAGCTTTTGCAAGTCATTTACAAAAACTAGCACACTTCAGATCAACCACAGATTGGGAAACAGAAGTTATCCTAACCAATGCAATGACAGAAAAGGGTATTGTAGCGCTTTCTGAAGCCATTTCAAAACATGCCGAACACAATAAGGGAAATAACAGAATGAATTTTCTGTTGGCAGAGAGAGCGTATACCCTGATTCAAAAAAACAGAATGAAATCAGTGAGTGTAATTGACTTGAAAAATGAGATTGAATTATTAAGAAATGAAAATAATTTTAATCTTTATGGTTTCATTCAAACCAAAATTTAAAATTAAATCTTAACGAATTACTTGGAATTTGGTAACTGTGGTTGGTGTACTCAATATGTACAAACCAGTAGATAAATTTGAAATATCTAAAGCAGATTCTAACTCTCCGATATTTCCGGTATGCACAACTTCACCAGTGAAATTTAAAATTGACCATTTCGCATTGAATTCGTTTTCTAACCAACGTACATTTAATAACTGTTTTGCAGGATTTGGATAAACAACCAATTCTGTTTTAGATAGACGATTTACCGATGCAGTAGCATCAAAAATAGTTACTCCGCAAGTATTTGAATAACCAATCCACTTGGAATCAAAATTCACAGAAGCGGTATTGGGAATTTGGGTTTGCAAAGGCAATTTGTCGTACAATTCCACATCATACTCAACCCATCCCATACTCTTAGAAGGATTTTTTTCGTACGCTTGTAAATTTGCAGGATCAAAATTCACTACCAAAACATTCCCTGGTTGAATGTATGGAGGTTTACCACCAACAGGATAAAATGATTTTACAATGATTCTATTGAGTGGCAATTTAGAAGAAATGGTATCTACAAAAACTGCTTTGTTTACGAATGAATTTCCAATATTTCTAAAATTCACTGTATACTTCCAAGTTTTGGTTCTGTAGTCGATAAATTCACCATTGTTTGAAATCTTTTCAACCGCATTCAATGAATTTCCACGTTTTCCAATACTCATTTTTACAGTATCGAAATTATCAATGCTCATAGCATCATTTTGCACGAACAACGAACCTGTTTTCACTGTTAAAGGATAATAGCTAGAAGATGTTGCATTCCCTGGTAATTTTAAAGAAACTTCGATGTAACGTGTTTCAAATGGTTTTAAATCTACCAAACTAAATGTAGCCTCTGCGCTTTCATAATTATCAGGTAAAGGAACACTGCTAAAGTTTGTTAACGAACTTGGATGAATCAAATGTATAGTTGGACCTGACAAAGTTGTAGCGCCTCTATTTACAACTGTTACAAGTGCTTTCACATCGTCACCTGGCTTTGTATCCAAAGCATAAATGGGTTGTAATTTTACTTCTAGATCTTTAATGGATGGATCCATGTATTCACCTAAAAATACAGAAGCATATTTTCCTGATCGTATTTTGGTTGAAAAATTACTCGCACAAACCGAATACATATGTCGTTGAGAAGTATTGTAAATAATATAATCTCCCTCAGGCAAAGCCAATGAAAAATGACCTTTTTGATCTGTTACCGCAAAATAATTTTTTTGGTTGTCTTTTTTCATGATGCGCACAACTGAATTTGGTATTCCAACCTCATTCAAATCTTTTACGCAGTTTGAATTCAAATCATAGAACAAGTCTCCGAATAAATTACCAGCAGCGGATTCAATACTTGAAAAGTACTGTACGCCTGTATTTTGTTCAATAAAATCACCCCACACAAATGCACCATTTCCACGTTGACCCAATGTAAAGTTACCTGATAGTCTATTTCCGGTAAATGCTAAAGTATCACCTTCGAATCGCAATAAAGAAGAAGCATTACCATTTTTTGTAAAAGACCCACCCAACAATAAATAATTTGGAGTTCCCGCTATTGTTTTAACCAAAGATGTTTGAAACCCAATGAATTTTATTGGTTGTGACCATGTACTTTTAAAATTTCTAATCTGTACATTTCCTAAACTATCTTTTCCTAAAACCGAAATTTGATTATCAAAATACGCTAAAGTTGATATTTCTCCTTTAAAAGGACTTCCAATTCCTCCCCATCCACCATTTGCCGCTGTGTAATAGGCAATGTTTCCGGTATAACTTCCTGCGAAATTTTGAAAATCTCCAGCAATATAAAGTCTATTTCCAACAACCATCAATGAATTGATTTGGCCATCGGCACCTTGACTAGTTTCGTTGCTTCCCAAATAGTCCCAAGAAGTTCCATCAAACGAAGCAATATTTTGAACTGATTTTCCGTTTACCGTGTTTTTAAATAAGCCTGCAACAATTAACTTGTTATCAAATACGGTCATCGCAACAATACCGTTGTTTTTTGTATCTACAACTCCTATTTCAGGCACCCAAGTTCTAGTGGTTTCATCCCATTTATATAAATGACTGATGGGCAATTCTGCATCTTTCACTGCATTCGCAATGTAAGCTCCTATATATATGGTGTTGTTAAACAACGCAATGGAGTGAAAATTATAAACACCCATTGTGTTTACAATAGGACCCGGAGTCATTAATCCTGGATAAAATTTCCAATAAACACCATTCCAACGACCCAATGTATAATCATTTGGGGTAGCAGATTCTAGATCTTCATACAACGCAAAATAATCTGTATTTGTGGCAAAAGATGCAACAACGCGAGAAGGCAAGCCATTTCCCAATGGTTGCAAAACCTGTGCCTTTGAAAAAGTCACACAAAAGAATGCCACAACGAAGAATATCAACTTCTGCATTGTTTGCAATTTACACATTTTGTTTTTCATTTTTTGCACCTCTCTTTAAACTTTAAAATAAACGCCAAACATAAAACGCAGATAAACCAACCGACCATGCCCTATTTTGGACAGCCGAATTTTGCTTATACAACGGTGTAAACATTCCTTGGGTATTGATTCTCGCACCCAATTTGGCACGATTAGAAATCTCTTTCTGAACCCCTACTCCTACCTTTGCCGACCACAACAAATCGCGGTATACTCCTGAATTAATGTCCTGTAAAGACAATAACTGGTAGTTTAATGTATTTCCTTTTTGTGCAGTCAAATAATTTGCTTGCACCAATGCTTCTGAAGTAATTGACCACTTATTACGCAATGGATATTCAAAAATGGCACCCACTGGAACACTAATCATTGAAATATTAGATATACCTTGATAATTCACCTCAGGACCCAATCCTAAGTATCCGAAAATTGGATAGTTGCCATATGCATCTGCTGTATTTCCTTGTGCCAAAGTTGCTGGCATGCTGTCTCTAAAATGAAAGTTCTGCTGGGTTCTATTCTGCATCCATCCTAACCCAGCAGAAATACTCCACTTTTGTGACAACTTATATCTTAATGCGAAATGCAATTGAGCTGCGCTC
>CANKVM010000065.1 GCA_947487175.1 Flavobacteriales bacterium
TCCCATAAATAATTTTTATATCATTAAATTGATTGACTGCAAATTTAACAAATGAGAGTGAAATACCTTTGATAAATTTCAGAAGTTTATTATTTAGAATAATTTCAAAGAAAAAATTCAACAAAAGAAATACGGATTGATGTGTTTATTTGGTATTCAATTCTTTGAATTTTTGAAAGTATTTGCCCAATACATCAAATTCTAAATTTACTGAATCTCCTTCTTTTAAATTAGAGAAATTGGTATTTTCCCAAGTGTATGGAATAATTGCTACAGAAAATGCGATTGGGAAACTATCTATTACGGTTAAGCTCACTCCGTTTACGGTAATGCTTCCCTTACTTACAGTTAGGCCAGAATCTGCTGGGTGAGAAATAAAAATCATGAAGGAACCATCCAAATCATGAATTTCATCTACAATTCCAATACAATCAACATGACCTTGAACATAATGGCCATCAAATCGTGCATCGGCTTTCATGCAACGTTCAATGTTAATTTTGTCACCAATTTTCCATAATCCTGCATTGGTTTTACTCAAAGTTTCTTGTATTGCTGTTACAGAATATTGTAGCCCATTCATTTCGGTAACCGTTAAACAAATGCCATTGTGTGATATACTTTGATCTACCTTGAATTCATTACAAATATCTGATTTTAAATAGAATACAATGTTCGTTCCTTCTGGCTTTATATCCAAAATTGTTGCAGACGATTCTACGATTCCAGTAAACATTATGCAAATTTAACATATAATGGTCGTTTTTTGTTTTTATGACAGAATGGCACGAAAAAAATGTGGCAATATCTTTGCTATTTTTCATATGATTATGACTAAGAAACAAGATCAAGAAAATAAACCAAAAGAAGAATCAGTTGATAATTTGGATTCCAATACTCAAAATCCAATAGAATCTCAACCTGTTGAAGATGAAATTGAAGTGAGTGAAATTGATCAACTTCAAGTTGAAAAAGATAAGTATTTAAGGTTATACAGTGAATTTGAAAATTTCAGACGTCGTACTACAAAAGAGCGTTTAGAATGGATGCAGACTGCAAGTAAGGATGTGATTTTGAATGTGTTGCCGATTATTGACGATATGGAGCGCGCATTAAAATCAATGGAAACTGCAAATGATATTTCTAAAACTGCTATTGAAGGAATGGAATTGATTTATAAAAAATTATATTCTATTATGGAGAAAACAGGTTTGAAACCGATGAATGCGCAAGGACAACCATTTGATCCTGAATTACATGAAGCGATTACACAATTTCCTGCTCCGACTCCTGACTTGGTTGGAAAGGTTGTTGATGAAGTGGAAAAAGGTTATCTACTTCATGATAAAGTAATTAGATTTGCGAAAGTTGTTGTTGGGAATTAATTATAACTAACATGAGCAAAAGAGATTACTACGATATATTGGGTGTTACAAAATCATCAAGTGCCGATGAAATAAAAAAAGCATACCGTAAATTAGCCATTAAATTCCATCCAGATAAAAATCCTGGTGACAAACAGGCAGAAGATAATTTTAAGGAAGCGGCTGAGGCTTACGATGTATTAAGTAACGAAGACAAGAAACGCAAATACGACCAATTTGGTCATGCGGGTCCAGGTGGAAGTGGTGGATTTAGCGGATCTGGTGGCTTCAGCATGGATGATATCTTTAGCCAGTTTGGTGATGTTTTCGGTGATGATAGTGTCTTTGGTTCCTTTTTTGGTGGCGGTGGCGGATCGCGTGGCGGTTCTCGAAGAACAGTAGGTTCAAACATTCGTATCAAATTGAAACTTACCCTTGCCGAAATGCGCTCTGGGGTTGAAAAAAAGGTAAAATATCGCCGAATGGTGCAAGCTGAAGGTGTTAAATACGACAGTTGTAGGCAGTGTAATGGTACCGGAGCTGTAAAGAGAGTCACCAATACTTTCTTGGGTCAAATGGCTACACAAAGTGCCTGTCCGGTTTGCCAAGGTTTGGGTAAGATTATCGAAAGCAAACCAAAGGATGCCAACGAACAAGGTTTAATGAGCCAAGATTTTGAAACTTCTATTAAAATTCCAGGAGGCGTTGCCGATGGAATGCAATTGAGCGTGAATGGAAAAGGAAATCAAGGTCCTGCAGGTGGTTCTTCTGGCGATTTAATTGTACTAATTGAAGAAGTTGCGCATGAAGAATTACACCGTGAAAACAACAATGTTATTTATCATTTGTGGTTAAGCTTTCCAGAAGCCTCCTTGGGCGCGAGCGTTGAGGTTCCTACACTTGATGGCAAAGCCAAGATTAAGGTTGATTCCGGTACCCAAGCGGGAAAAGTACTGCGTTTGAAAGGAAAAGGATTTCCTGATTTGAATGGATATGGAACAGGTGATCAATTGATTGTTGTGAATGTTTTCGTTCCTACAAAATTGTCTTCTGAAGAAAAAGATATTATGATGAAATTACAAGAAAGCAAAAACTTCAAACCAGATGAAAAAGAAAAGAAGTCTTTTTTTGATAAAATGAAGGATATTTTTTAATTGTAATTTTTCTGTAATAGTATTTAATAAGTATTAAAAGACGCCGTTTTATGACAAAACGGCGTCTTTTTTATAATCGTAATTTTTATAACTCATTTTTATTTTGTTTTTTTGTTGTACTATAATGTATTTCATGAAATTTTCAAATAGAAATTTATTATTGCTCCTACTTTTGATTTGTAATTTGAGTTTGAAATCGCAGAATTCCAAAGCGAAAGATTACAATAATTACGAACCGCAATATTGCGAAGGGGTAATTCCATCAATTTTAAATCAATCAAGTAGCGCAAAAGCAAAAGAAGCCACCAAAACGATTAAAAGTACCAATGCCAAAAGATCCGAAAAGAAAACAGAAATTGATCATGCAATTGAATCAAGTTTTTTTGAAGATCAACTGTTAACCAGTGGTCAAATTTTATATGGTGATCCTATGTCTGAATTTGTGAATCAGGTTGCCGATGAATTATTAATCGATAAAAAACAGTTGCGCGATGAACTGCAATTTTTTGTAATGAAATCTCATGTTCCTAATGCATATACCACGCACAATGGAATTGTAGTAGTAACTATTGGACTACTGGCTCGATTGGAGAACGAATCGCAATTGGCTGTGATTTTGGCACATGAAATTCAGCATTTTGTGTTAAAGCATTCTTTACAACAATATAAAGAAGTGAAACAAACCATCGCTGATTCTCGCTCAAGAAGAGGTAATTCAGATCTTGAATCTAAAATCAAACACTTATATCGTTTTAGCAAAGATCAAGAGTTAGAGGCTGATAAAATGGGTTATGAATTAATTAAAAATTCTAAATATGATTTATCGGAGGGAATTTATGTGTTTGAAATGCTTAAGTACTCTGATTATCCATTTTTAGAAACCACAATGAAAATTGAATCATTTGAAACTCCATATTATAAATATCCAACACATATCAAAGAGGGAATCGCTAAAAAACTCACCGAAGCAGTTGCTGCAGATGAAAAATCTGACAAAGAGGAATTGGATGAGGAAACGAGTACCCATCCCTCATTAGATAAAAGAATAAATATTTTAAAGAATTTGGTTGAACAAAAGAATTTCGCAGGAAATAAGAAGTTTGTGGTAGGACAAAAACAATTTGAAGAAATTCAAAAAATGTCGCGGTTTGAATTATTGCTTTTGTTTGTTCGCCGAGGCGACTATGGAAGAAGTTTTTATTTGTCGTCTGTTGTTGAAATATTATACGGCAAAGGGAATTTTATTGACAAGGTTAAAGCAATGAGCTTGTATGGGATTTTAGAACATAAAATTAAAAAACACGATTTGGCAGATTATGGTTGCGGAATTAATCAAAACAGAGGCGATTGGCGTCCAATTACCGCTGCGATAGAAACTATGGAGACCAAAGATTTTGGTGCGTTTGCATCGAAATTAATTTATGATATTTACGCAGATCGTAAGCAAGATTCTTTTATATCTAAACTTACAAATCGTACTTTTCAACTTATTCAGAGTAAGTTGGACATCAATTTGAAAGATTTTTTAAATTTCAAACCACAAGATATTGAGGCAGCCAAAAAGAATATTGATACATCTGCGGTTATTTCGGATGGGAAATTGAAAAATCCACGTTCTCGAATTACAAGAACATCGGGTAATGAAATAGCGATTAATTCTGCTTATTACACTGGTGTTTTTTATACAGTTGCCGACAAAAAAGCATTAGAAACTTATTTTAATTCTGTTGAACAATCATATAGTTCAATGGGTACACCAAAGAAAGAAACATATGCTTCAAAAGTGGAACGTGATAAAAAGAGGTATTTGTCCCCCAATAAAAATATTTCTTCAATTACATTTTTGGAACCTAAATTTACTTTTTCGTTAGGTAGGATTACCGGCTATGGGAACGATATTCAATCTAACAGGAATTACTATTTGGAAGAAATTACAAAGAAAAATATTCTTGAGCAATGGAAGTATGTTTCTGATTATACAAATACTGATATCCAAATGCTCAAGAATTCTGTAAGTAAAACATTAAAAACGGAAGATTTAAATAATTATTCAAGAATGAATGATTGGCTTTCTGAGCGATTTAATAATGATACCGGCCAGATGATATTGTTTTACAGCCAATATTTAAATTTGGATGCAAGTGATAAGTATGTGGGTTGGGTTGGCTATGAATATACAGAAGTGCCAAGACCATTTGATCCAATGGCATTGTTTTACACTTTATATTTTCCAGTTTATTTTCCTTTCTATTTGGCGCAACAGTTACAAAACGATTGCTACTTTAATCAAAGAATTTTGGTATACAATATCGAAACTGGTCGCCAAATTTATAACCATAAAAATATGGTTGAGCACAAAATCAAGGAAGATTTTTTAAGAGCACAGATTTACAATACCATTTATGAAATTAAACATGTTGAAGGGAAATAAGATCATGCACAGATTAAATACAAATATTAGAATTGCTTTGGTTTGTTTTCTTACTACATTAGGTGGGGTTGGAAATGCTTTTGGACAAGCAAACCCTGGCTATATGGGTAGAAAGAGTTTAGTTCAACTTGATATTACTGGATTGATGGGAAATGCCATTTTTGAAGGACCCTTAATGAATTTGAACGTTGGTGTATCTTATGAATTTGCTAAATCAAAAGATTTTGCTTGGAATATTGGATATAAAAAAATTACTCAGCAGATGAATCCAGCTATGATAGGAATTGAAGAATATGATTTATATGAAACTGATAATAATGGAAATTCAGAATATAATGGAGTTGCTTCTGGTTATTTAACGTATAGCATCAATGAATTTAAAATTACACCAAAATTTTACAGTGACGGAAAAGGTGCTATTGCCCCTTACGGTGGTTATTCAGGTCTTGAAATTGCCTATGATCAATTGAGTATTTCTGATGTAAGTAAAATTGGATGGCGTAAACCTTTGGCTGAGCCGGCTAGTTTAAATTCCATTGGCAACGTTACAATTATAGCCGTGAGTTATGTTCAGGGCGGTAGAAGAATGTTAACGGATCAGATAGGTTTGGATTATAATTTTGGTATGGGCTACACAATTTACCAAAGTACACCAAATTCCTTAATTGAATTGGTTGATGGCGGTGGAACTACCAACGATGTGAACGATTATTTACAAACAGTTGCAATGAAACATGCCAGTTCTTCTAGATTATTTCAAGCTTCAGTTGGAATAAGTTATTTGTTCTAAATAAAATTATATAACAAAAAAAACCGCGATTTATCGCGGTTTTTTTTGTTATAGTTTACTTAAAGGAATTAAGCCAATCTATTTTGTAATTCTACGTTTAAAGCTTCTAAGAAGTCTTCAGTGTATAAATAACTTCCCTCTGGAACATTGTTTCCATAGATACAAACAGCCAAATCTTTGGTCATTTTACCAGCTTCAACAGTATCAACACACACTTGCTCTAAAGTTTGACAGAATTTAATCAAATCTTCGTTGCCATCTAAACGACCACGGTGTTCCAAACCTCTTGTCCAAGCAAAAATTGATGCAATAGGATTGGTAGAAGTTTTCTTTCCTTGTTGGTGCATTCTGTAGTGACGGGTAACTGTACCGTGCGCTGCTTCTGCTTCCATTGTTTTACCGTCTGGAGTAACCAAAACAGATGTCATTAATCCCAATGAACCAAAACCTTGAGCTACAGTGTCGCTTTGAACGTCACCATCATAGTTTTTACAAGCCCAAACAAAGTTGCCATTCCATTTCAATGCACTCGCTACCATGTCGTCAATTAAACGGTGTTCATAGGTAATACCCATAGACTCCATTGTTGATTGGAATTCTTGTTCGTAAATTTCTTGGAAAATATCTTTGAAACGACCATCATATTTTTTCAAAATGGTGTTTTTGGTACTTAAATATAAAGGCCATTTTTTTGCAATTGCTTGGTTAAAGCAAGAGCGCGCAAAGCCTCTGATACTTTCATCGGTGTTGTACATTGCCAAAGCAACGCCATCGCCTTTGAAGTTGTATACTTCATGTTCAATTACTTGTCCATCTTCACCTTCAAATTTGATTGTTAATTTTCCTTTTCCTTTGGTTACAAAGTCAGTTGCACGGTATTGATCGCCAAATGCGTGACGTCCAATACAAATAGGAGCTGTCCAATTTGGAACCAAACGGGGCACATTAGAACAAACAATAGGTTCACGGAAAACGGTACCATCCAAAATGTTTCTAATTGTGCCGTTAGGGCTTTTCCACATTTGCTTCAAATTGAATTCAGAAACACGGGCTTCGTCTGGTGTAATGGTAGCGCATTTGATACCAACGTTGTATTTTTTGATTGCTTCAGCAGCATCAATGGTAACTTGGTCGTTGGTTTCATCTCTATATTCCATACCCAAATCGAAATATTTAATATCGATATCTAGGTAAGGTAGAATTAATTTGTCTTTAATAAAATGCCAAATAATGCGGGTCATTTCGTCACCATCCAGTTCAACTACCGGGTTCTCAACTTTAATTTTGCTCATGTTTTTTAGGGGAAAATGAATTTTCCACAAAGATAATGTATTGTGATAACATTGAGAATGTGATCTTTCAAAGAAAATATTGGAATTGAGATTTTTTTAATTATTGATTATCAATTTTTCTCTAGAAAGTACTTTGTTCTCTGATTTTATCTCTAAAAAATAGATGCCTTTATTATTGCCAATAGAAATCGGATAACCAATAGTAGGTTGTAAATTTGCTTGATTATAAATCAATTGACCCGTTACGTTGTAAATATTCAAGTCAAAATTATTTCCCTCAAAATCATTTAACATAACATTGAAATTTCCTGAACTCGGATTAGGGAAAATTTTGATACTGTTTTCATTGTTTTTTGGAGTAACAGAGGCGCTATTTGAATAGGTTTGAACTGTTTCTGAAATTGTAACGTGCCCTGAACCTGGGCCCATATTACCGGCTGTTACAACACCATAATAAGTTCCAAATAACACATAAGGATAAACAGGTATTTGGTTTTCATCAATGGTTACAAAGTAGGCATAGGTTCCATTTGGGTATTCTGGTGTTTTGCAAAACCTGCCATTTCTAGCATCTAAATCACCAAGACCGCTTACAAATTCATAGTCTTCTAAAAAGCAACCCAAGGGGTATGTTTGATCTGGTATTGGTCCGTTTGTGCGGGATGTGGCTTGTTTGATTTTGTATCCTGGAATCATTCTCTTTATTTTGCCAGTTCCATCTGTGTTGGTATATGCATAAGCACCATAAATTGGAAATCCATCCCACGCATATCCAATAATAGGAGAGTGCTTGGAAGAGTCAGCAGCATTGTATAAACACTTAGGACTTACGTGATGGTGGTATTCGCCATTTTGAGCGGCATGTCCCAAACAATTATCAAAGCTAATTCCTTCAAAAAAATATGCATTTCTGTTCCAAACACCCGCGCTGTTATATGATTGGGCATCCCAAGCATTGTATATACTCACGCCATTTGTCCAAATTCCTATATGCCCAAGTCCAATTTTTGTTGCTGTTCCGGTATTTTGAGTCGGTTTTCTTGTGATTTTAAATACAAAATTTTGATTCGCTGGTTTATTGGGATTGGCGGTCCAGGGTCCAATGTCATAACCCGGAATACAAGTTGCGCTTACATAAACAAAATCGGTTGAATATTGCACTTTCTGAACATTTGAAGCAATGCCGCTATATCCAGTGGCATTATTTACATTTAATATCCAAGAGGATAATTCAGGTTGGGCTGAGATCTGTTTTGAAACAAAAATCAAAAGGAAGATAAAAAGGTATTTTTTCATGTTCATATTTTTTTAATTAGACGACTCAAGAATAAATAATTTTCGCAAATTATGGAAATTTTGGAAATTTCTGAAAATCGGGTTTGCGTTTTTCTAGGAAAGCGTGTTTCCCTTCTTGTGCTTCTTCAGTTAAATAGTATAGCAACGTTGCATCACCAGCAAGCTCCATTAAGCCATGTTGGCCATCTAATTCTGCATTAAATGATCTTTTGAGCATTCTGATTGCCATAGGACTTCTTTCCATAATTGTATTGCACCAATCAATGGTTTCGTCTTCTAGCTGCTCAAGAGAAACCACTTTATTCACCAATCCCATTCTCTCGCATTCAATTGCTGTATATTGTCTACATAGGAACCAAATTTCTCTGGCTTTCTTTTGTCCTACAATTCTTGCCAAATAACTACTTCCAAAACCACCATCGAAGCTTCCCACTTTTGGTCCGGTTTGCCCAAATAAAGCATTGTCAGAAGCAATGGTAAGGTCGCAAATTACATGCAATACATGTCCACCACCAATGGCGTAGCCATTCACCATAGCAATTACTGGCTTTGGCAGCGATCTAATTTTTTTGTGTAAGTCAAGCACATTCAAGCGAGGAACTCCGTTATCATCTACATATCCACCCACGCCTTTTACATTTTGGTCTCCACCTGAGCAGAAAGCTTTGTCTCCAATACCGGTTAATATTACAACCCCAATATCTGAGCGTTCACGGCAAACATCAAACGCCTTTAACATATCCATAACTGTTTGGGGTCTGAATGCGTTATAAACCTCAGGTCTGTTGATTGTTACTTTTGCAATTCCTTCATGAAATTCGAATAAAATATCCGAAAACTCTTCAATGGTTGTCCAATTTCTAGTGCTCATAATTGAATTGCAAATCTAACAAAAAAGGGTGCGATACGCACCCTTTTTTGTTAGATTATTTGTGTAAAATGATTAATCAATTGCAGTTGCCAAGATTATTCCAAATGCAAAATTGCGGCTTGGTGTACCTTGGTGGTGTTTAAAAATATCGCTTATACCATATTTTGCATAGAATTCGATGTTTTTCATTTTAATTGAAGCAAATGGATGCAATGCAAAATCGTTCATATTGAAATCATCAAAATACTTGATTTTTTCACCATCAATAGTTCTTACCTTACTGTGGCAGCGCACTAAGTAACCTCCTTGAATCCCAAGTTTTGCTGAGAATGTAGGGTTTCTTGGTTTGTTTTGATATCCAATAGAAATTGGAATCCCTAAGTAATTGGTAACAATTTTAGATTTGTCGGCATTTTCATTTGGATTTTGAGCTGGTGGGGCAATCTCATATTCGAATTGAGTTACATTGTGCTTTAATCGAACCCTATTGTCTCTAAATCTGTAGTTTTGAATGTTGTAACTGAGGCCAAACCAAAAGCGTAATTTCCCTTTGTGTAAATTATATCCCCAATCTTTTTCAAACCCTATTTGCAATGTTCTAAAGTTATCCAATTCTGGTAATTGGTGATAATCAACCGCTGGAGGTGGAGCTGTTCCATTAGTAATTGGAGGCCGACTTCTGACTTGCAAAAATCCCAAATCAAAATGCGAATAGGTTACCACTTTTTTGATTTTATGTTTGTTTCTCATTTTTGCCAAACGTGGATGTTTTTTATTCTTTATCGCTGGCTCAAGTGTATCTAATTCTATTTTTTTAAATTGAATCCGATCTTCTCCTGCTGTTTTGTTTATAATTATTTCGATAGTGATAACACCATTTGATTTCTCTGTATTGATTTCTACGCTGGCACCTTTGAAGGAAGGGGGTAGTTCAGGCATTGTAATATTTGCATTGGTGTTTTTCAAACTAGAATCTGCCCATTGTATTAAATCATCCATATAAGAATTCAATTCATTTTGAGGGATTTTTTGTGAATTTAAATAATTCTCATGAATTGTGATTTTCGCAGTAGCAGTTGTTCTCGAATTGGACATTGTAACTATTTGTCCTTTTAACATTGGCATGGCACCAAGAAGTCCCAGCAATAAAATTAGAATTTCTTTCGTATATGTTTTCATTTGATTATTTAATTATGTTGGCAACCATAGATGCATTTTCCGTGTTAACTTGAATACCTAAAGTAGGTAGCCATTTTTCTTTCTTACGGCTTGAAACCAATTTTATTTTTGGAATGGTTCCGCTTTTTATCATTTGCTTTACCTCGCTTATCCACTGCTTGCTTAATTGTTGGTCATTTTTTATTTCAATATCATTCATAGCAATATTTTTTGCCGGTTGAACGTCAATGCAATCATCTTGACAAGCGCAGTAGTTGGCAGAATGAATGAGTAACCATTTCAACATGATTTGCTTTTTTTCTTCTTCTGATAAATAAGTATTGGCAGTTAAATTGTTATAAAATTCAGATTCTTCAATCAACTTGGTTGATGGATTGAACTGTTTTTTATGATTGTTGAATTTATTCAAACTCAATTTTTCAAGGGGGATATTTGAAGATGAATTTTGATTGTTATTTACTACAGTAACGAAATTGGATAATTTTCTAGGAGTCGCGACTTCAATTTTTTTGGCTTCGTTTGATTCAATTAAAGTTTTTGTTTCATTCTTTGCAACCATCGATTGTAATTTAACTGGTGTTGTTTGGTTATTGTAAACCACGTACGAAACACACAAAACAACAACCGCTGCCGCTGCATATTTTAACGGCGAAACATAAATATTCCAAACAGACTTTTTGATTAATGATTGTTTGTCAAAATAAACAATGGCATTGTCTTTCTGTAAATACGTCTGTTTCAGAGATAAATAATAGTTTTCTAAGTCTTCGTCGGATTTTATTTTGTCAAGAATAACTATACTTTGTTCATTAGATAAGTTTCCTTCTAACAATTCAAAAATTTCCCACTGTAACTCTTCTGATATTTCTTTCATATATAATTCTCCAATTTTCCCAAGATTTTTTGCAAGGCTTGTCGGCCTCTAAAAATATTGATTTTTACTTGGTTTTCAGTTAGGTTCATAATTTCACCAATTTCTAAGTAGCTATATCCCTCATAATCTCTTAAAAGAATCACATTTCTTTGCATCTCGCTTATTTGACTGAGGGCATTGTCTAAAATAGGTTTTAAGCCTTTGAAATCGGCTTGTTCTGATTGCGGTTCTCTGTTTGAAATCAATTCCATATCGACTTCTCTTTTTTGCTTTCTAATGATGTCGATCATACAATTGTATGCAATTCTAAACAAATAAGCTTTGCATTTTGTAGGGTCAACATTGTTTTTGTTTATCCAAAGTTTTTCAAATGACGTTTGTACAATTTCTTGCGCATCTTCAACCACTTTGATGTTCTTCAGCGCAAACCGATAAAGAGCATCACTCTGGGAATATACAATTTGGTTGTACTCTTCAATGGTCATTCGCTAGAATAATAAACGGGTATATATTGCAAAAGTTACAATAACTTTGTAAAATAATGTTAGAAATTAGAAATAATTGGTTCAAGAGTTGGTTTGATACAAAGTATTATCATATTTTGTATAAGCATAGGAATAACGAAGAAGCCAGTTACTTTATTCGAAATTTGGTAAATATTTTAAAAATCCCTTCAAATTCCAATGTTGCCGATATTGCTTGTGGCAAGGGCAGACACAGTTTAGAATTGTCTAAATACGAATTAAATGTTTGGGGGATGGATTTGAGTACCAATAGCATTCAGTTTGCAAATGAACATGCAAACGATAAGACCGAGTTTTCAGTTCATGACATGAGGAACCCTTTTCCAAAGGGAAATTTCGATTATATTTTTAATTTGTTTACGAGCTTTGGCTATTTTGAAGATTCAAACGAAGATTTAAAATGCATTGAGAATATTTCAAATGGGCTAAACAGTGGAGGTTATTTTATTCAAGATTATATAAACGCTAATATTGTTGTTTCTAATTTCCCTCAAAATGAAACTAAGAACATTGATGATGTTGAATTTGGGATTTCGAAAATGGTGAATGGGAAATTCATAGAAAAGCATATTCATGTAAAACAAGGTGATTTTGAAGATAAATTTATGGAAAGGGTGAAAATGATTTCAAAACACGAGTTGGTTGAAATGTATTCAAAAGTTGGTTTGAAATTAATTTCGGTTTTTGGCAACTATAGTTTGGATGATTTTGATGAAGACATTTCGCCTAGAATTATATTAATTTCACAAAAGTTATGATAGCATCATTGGTAAAGTTAGATCACGCATTCTTTATTGCAATCAATCAAACGCTTTCAAGTCATTGGCTCGATGGATTGATGCATGTTTTAAGTTCAAAGTGGGTAATGATACCAATATACTTAATTGCAATTTATGAATTTGTTAAAATTTATAAAAAGAAATTTTGGGTTCCAATAATATTGTGTGTTTTGGCGGTGGGACTTTCAGATAGTATCAGTTCTAAAATTTGCAAGCCGCTTTTTAAAAGAACACGACCTGCGTTTTGCGCTTCAATAAATCCTAGGTTACCAGATGGGAAACCGGGTAGTCAATATGGATTTGTAAGTTCACATGCTGCCAATGCATTTGCGGTTTATCCTTTATTTGTAGTGGTGATTTTTGGAGTTAACGAATTGAAAAAAAGAAGAAAATATATCATGGTTGCTTTTATTTTGGCAACAATGATAGCGTATTCAAGGGTTTATAATGGGGTGCATTGGCCGGCAGATGTTTTTGGTGGGGCTATTTTGGGATATTCAATTTTCTTATTAAGTAGCCGCATTTGGGAAAATAAGTTAAAAGGCTTTGCCTTGAAAAATTGAATTTTAATTTAACTTCGCAGTATGAGTTATGAATTTATTCTGGTTAATCCTCAGGTAGCACCTTTTGTTGGGTTAATTCAATTAAATAGGCCTAAGGAATTGAATGCAT
>CANKVM010000066.1 GCA_947487175.1 Flavobacteriales bacterium
CCACCACAAGCTGCAGCAACACCCGTAAACGAGTTCAACAAAGAAATAACAACAGGCATGTCGGCACCTCCAATTGGAAATACGAACAATAATCCGTATATTATGGCTAAGCCCATGGTAACATAGAACCAAATATTTGTACCTGCTTCTAAGGTATTCACATGGTGATAATTCATGTAGGCAGCAGCCATAATGGCAATCAACACAATGGCATTGATAAATTGTTGACCCGCAAAACGGAAATCGCCAATTTTACCATTCAATTTACCCCAAGCAATGATACTTCCCACAAAAGAAATGGTACCAATAATTAAGCCCGCTATGATAGGCAAGTAATGCGCCAATTGAATAGTGGTATCTGTGTGTTCAATGTTACGCCATTCAATGATAGAGATCAAAGCCGCAGCCAAACCTCCCATACCGTTGAAAATAGACACCATTTCAGGCATGGCGGTCATTTGTACGCGTTTTGCCATGAGTGTTCCCACAACAGTACCCAACAAAATGGCAGCCAAAATATACCCAATGTTTCCAATAACTTGGAAACCAGTTTTACTCAAAAATAAAGTTGCGAAAACCGCAACAGCCATACCAAAAGCAGCAATCAAGTTTCCTTTTCTAGCGCTGTCTGGTTGACCCATTAATTTTAGTCCAATGATAAATCCAAAAGAACCAATTAAGTAACAAATTTCTAATAAGTGTTGCATGATTATTTATTACCTCCTTTTGGTTTTTTCTTAAACATTTCCAACATACGGTCGGTAACTACAAATCCACCAATCACGTTTAGCGTTCCTACAAATACACCAACAAATCCAACAACAATTGAAAAATAGTCGGTAGCTTCTGCTTTCCCTAAAACGATAATGGCTCCAATTAACACAACTCCGTGAATGGCATTTGCACCGCTCATCAAAGGCGTATGCAACACGCTCGGTACGTTAGAAATCAATTCAATACCCACAAAAATCATCAAACAAATGAGGTAGATGTAAGTGATATTACTTCCTATAAAGCTTAAAATTTGTTCCATAATTAATTCGATGTTAATAATATAGTGCCTTCATGGGCAACCAAACAACCTTGAACAATTTCGTCGTTCATGTCAAAGGCAACGTCGCCTTTTGGTGCCATTAATTTCAATAGTTCCCAGATATTTCTAGCAAACAATTCACTTGCATTGGCAGATAAAGCTGAAGGCAAGTTCACTGAACCCACAATTTTCACACCGTTTACATCAATAATTTCACCGGTTTTGGTTTGGGTACAGTTACCACCTTGTTCGGCAGCCATATCAATTAAAACAGATCCAGTTTTCATGAGGGACAATTGTTCGTCGTCGATCAATACAGGAGCTTTTCTACCAGGAACAAGCGCGGTGGTGATAACCAAATCGGCTTGTGCCAAAGACTTGTTCACAGCATCGCGTTGTGCTTTGCGGTATTCTTCAGAAGCTTCTTTTGCGTAACCGCCTTCAGAACCAACTTCTACCCCTTTTACTTCGATGAATTTACCGCCCAAACTTTGAACTTGTTCTTTTGTTTCAGGACGAACGTCTGTTGCTTCTACTACCGCACCCAAACGTTTTGCGGTTGCAATGGCTTGCAAACCTGCAACCCCTACTCCAAAGATCAATACTTTTGAAGGGGTAACGGTTCCAGCTGCTGTCATGAGCATTGGGAAGATTTTATCTAAGTGGTAAGCACCTTCAATAACCGCCCTATATCCTGCCAAATTTGCCTGAGAACTCAAAATATCCATACTTTGAGCACGAGAAATTCTAGGAATGGCGTCTAATGAAATTGCAGAAATATTCTTTTTGTTAAGCGCATCAATAACCTCAGCATTGGTGCGGTAGTACAAAGAAGAAATCCAAATTTTGCCTGCTGGCAATTCATTGATTTTTTCTGTTGTTGGAACGTTAATTTGAACAAAAACATCGGCAGAAAGTAAATCAGCAGCTGATTTTACCGTTGCTCCGGTTAGTTCATACATTTCGTTGGTGAAGTGGGCACTTTTACCGGCGTCTTTTTCGACCCAAACTTCAAAGCCCATTTTTTGAAGACTGGTACAAACTTGTGGGCTTATTGCAACCCTGTTTTCTCCTGGCCTTGATTCTTTAAATACAGCGATTTTCACTTGGCACTAATCATTAATTGATTTGTTACAAATGTAATGAAAACCAATTAGGAATCCATAAAATCAATCAAATAATGCGCTGTAAATTAAAAGTTTATTGCTGCTTAACAATGCGGTAAACCGAATTGTTCACATCAACAAAATAAACACCATCGGTTAGTGAGGCAATGTCAATTTGCAATACATTGTTGTTTACAACATATGAAAACTGTTCTTTCGATACCACTTTGCCTAAAACATCCACGATTTGAATATTTTCAACGTTCGAATGTCCCTCAAAAAACACCTTGCTTTTTGTTGGATTCGGATAAACCTTGCATTGTTTTTGAATATCGTTGTTGCCAGCATTTGGGGTTGCAAGATATTTGTCTCTGTAATTGATAACGGTTGGTGTAAACACGCCTTTTGCAGAAAGAATTCCCACAACCTCGAGTACTGGAATTTTTTCAGAGGTTGCCAAAAACTTATAACTCACTTGTTTTCTTGCAATAGGGAATTTTGTAAATTGAGAAACCAAGGTATCTACTTCATCAACAAAAGTCATAACACGAATTACGTCTGAATAAGTTTTGTAAGGAGTTTTGATACTTCCCCAAGCGTCAACCACGTTTGTGCGTTTACCCGCTTGAACAAATGAAAATAAGGTTTGACCTGGAATAGAAAACACAAAGCGGAACGTTGACACGTCGCTATCGTTGTATTCCAAAGGAAATTGGTAAATTTCATCATCATCGGTATACTTCGAAGCCAATGGAATTCCTGAATATGAGTAACCCAACCCTTCAGTTTTAAAAACAGAGCTAGATTTGGTGTAAAAGGAATAAATATTTTTAAACACGAAGGGACCACCGCCCAAACTATCTGCAGTTTTTTGTCCTATTTGGCCAATGAAATAAAACGCATAAGGGGTTTTGTTGGCACTTTTGTACTCGTACAAACCTTGCCCTATAGACGTAAGCGATGAAAAATCCCAACTTTGACTACCACCAGGGGTCATCCAAGTAGTACCAATAGTTAATGGAGAAGCCGAAGAGTATCTTAATGTATCACCAGATGAAGGCATCGATGAAGAAGTAATTGTAATTTGTGCGTTCAAAAAGCCAAAACTGATTGAACAAATTACAATGATTGCTCGTACTAATTTTCTCATGAAAACAAATATAAGTAAAATTTTCTTGTTAATTTATTTTTCTATACCCTAAAAATTACCGATTTTTGCAAGAATATGGAAAATAGATGGAGTGCAAAGCAAATACCCAATCAAGAAGTTGTTGCCCGTCTGTCAAAAGAAATCAATGTTTCTATCCATATTGCCAATATTTTGGTGCAACGTGGCATCGATACTTTCGAAAAAGCCAAACAATATTTCCGCCCAAGTTTGAGTGATTTGCATGATCCTTTTTTATTGAAGGACATGGATGTGGCTTATGCCCGAATCAAAGATGCGGTAACCAAACAAGAAAAAATGATGGTCTACGGCGATTACGACGTTGATGGAACCACTGCCGTTTCTATTGTTTACTCTTATTTCAAAACTTTAAATCAAAATATTGAATACTACATTCCTGACCGTTACAAAGAAGGTTATGGAATTAGCAAAATAGGCATCGACTTTGCCGCTGAAAATAACATTCACCTTATTATTGCGCTTGACTGTGGTATTCGCTCCAATGATTTAATTGATTATGCCAATTCAAAAGGCGTTGACTTTATCATTTGCGACCACCATTTGCCAGGTGAAAAATTACCAAATGCCGCAGCAATATTGAATCCCAAAAGATTCGATTGCACCTACCCTTACAAAGAACTTTCAGGCGCTGGAATTGGGTTTAAACTCATTCAAGGCTACTCTAAAAAAGAAGGTTTCAGCGAAGAAAAAATTCTAGAATACATTGACCTCGTAGCCGTAAGTATTGCTTCCGATTTGGTTGAAATGCGCGGCGAAAATAGGGTTTTGGCATTCTTTGGATTGAAAAAACTCAATGAAAATCCTTCTATTGGTTTGCAATCCCTTCTTGAAAGCGCTGCCGCAAAAAGCAAGTACAGTATCCAAGACATCATTTTTGGCATTGGTCCTAAAATAAATGCAGCAGGACGTGTTGCCGATGCAAAATCTGCTGTTAAAGTACTCATTGAACAAGATTTTTCTACTGCTCGCCAACTCTCTCGCATATTGAATGACAGAAATGACGAGCGCAAGGAACTTGATACCGACATTACAAAAGAAGCGGTGAATATTGTTGAAAATACCCCTGGCCTCCTCGACCGCAAAAGCATAGTATTGCGTGGAAAAGACTGGCACAAAGGAGTTGTTGGAATTGTAGCAAGCCGCATGGTTGAACAGTTTTACAAACCTACTATCGTTTTTTCTCTCAACGATGGTGTCTACACCGGTTCTGCTAGAAGTGTTAAAAACTTCGATATTCATGAAGCTATCCAATGTTGTTCGGAGTTTGTTGATCAATTTGGGGGACATAAATACGCGGCTGGATTGAGTGTGAAACTCGAGAACTTTGAAGTATTTGCAGAAGCATTTGAAAAATATGTAGCTGCCAATATTACCGAGAGTTCATTGACCCCAGAAGTAGAATACGATTTGGAATTAGAATTGTCAGATATCAATGAAAATATGATGAAGTTGGTTTCTCAAATGGCACCTTTCGGACCAGGTAACACAATGCCAATTTTCAAAACCGACAATGTGAAAGCCCAAAATACAGCTAGGGTTTTGAAAGACAAACATTTGAAACTT
The DNA here is from genome assembly GCA_947487175.1 of Flavobacteriales bacterium. Taxonomy (GTDB): domain Bacteria; phylum Bacteroidota; class Bacteroidia; order NS11-12g; family UBA955; genus VMCP01. The sequence goes on from CANKVM010000066.1 coordinate 4,892, forward strand.
CAATTATCGGGAAATACACGTCATACATTTGATGCCATTGGATTTGGTTTGGCAGAACACTACCACACTGTTTCAAATGGAAATATTTTCAATGCATGTTACAGCATTGAAGAAAATAATTACAACGGCAGAATTTCGGTTCAATTGAGATTGAGAGATATCAAACCTCTTTAAGTTCGTCTTATTTCTGAGGGACTTTTAAAAACAACCTTACATCGTAAAGCGTATCCAATTTACTTGGAAAGTATGCAATTTCTTTGTACTGCTTCATCGAGCGCATTACATGCAAAGGCATTGGTCCATCGCGCCTTGCGTGAACATTATCCCACAAAACCACACAAGAATCTGGCATCCAGTCTTTCCCTTCGTGGGTATCGATGCTCCAAACATAAAAAGATTTGGCGTTTTCGGCGGTTGCCCAAGGATCAAAATTTAATTGCACATCTAAGGCTGGCAACTGATGTACCAACACTTTGTTGTTTAAATGATTATGCTGAATAAAATTAAGTGCTGAATCAACATTAGATTGGCCTGGAAACCCTTCAATTGATGGTCCTTTTTGCCAAGGATAAGGCATATGTGCACCAGAAAATGCAATAAAAAACGAAGCTGCAATAATGACAATCTTCATAATTTGATTCATTTTTTTGATATTGAAGGACATTAACCGGTGCAGTGCAAATTGTGCAATGATTGCTGCAATGGGTGCTACCACCACAAATACCCGAATTAAACCATGCGAACCCATGGTTCCGGTGTACCAAATTACGGTATGTGCAATTAAAAAGGAGAAAAACAACGGCAAGAACAACCACAAAACATATTGCGATATTTCATTGGGCGTTTTTTTATTGATGCGTTGCTTGATATAAATGGCGGTAAGTACGATTGCAACAATAATCAGCGAGGTAATGAGAATACCTGTAATTTCTCGTTGAGCGTTTACATAGTGAAACAGTGCGCCACTTCCTGGATCAAATCGGCCAACCAATTCATGTCTAATGTAAGGATTGTTATGGTAAAAGTATTTCCAATCGCCACTTACAATACCTGCAAAAATAGCAAATACCAGGGTACCCGAAAATAACAGTGGCAAATATTTCCAATATCCCCTAATAAAAATAAACGGAATAATGGCGAGTAGTAAAACCATGCCTTCGGAACGAACCAAAGGCAAAAAGGAAGCCACAAAAATGGCAGATTTGATTTTATGTGAGACAAATAAATAGCACATCAAAACCAAGACCAAGGCGTTGGTGGGTTCGGTGAGCGATGAGTGGAAATTAGCAAAAACAATGGGTTGCCAACCAAAGAGTATGATGAGTAACCAAGGATTTCTCAGACTTAACTTTCTACCGGTGAGGTAGCAAATCCATGCGGTTCCAAGGGTGGATATAAAATTTAAAAAATAGACACTGTTCAATCCAAATGGAGCAAACGGCAGGGCAACTAGGGTAAAAAAAGGTTTACCCCATTGGTCTAACAACAATTTTGGATGGTGGGGAGCCCAGCGGGCATATAGATAGTGGTTCCAACTGTCTTGGCCACCTGCAGGCGCATCGGCCATAATCCATACCCAAAGATAGGTAACAGCAACGGCCAAAAGTGCCAAGATGGCGGCATTGCTATTTTTATTAACTTTGGAAATGGCGGAAAGCATAAAGCGAAAATAAAGAAAATGCCGGCTAACGCCGGCATTTATCATATAAAATTTCTATTTTATTTTAAATTTAAAAAGTGCTGTGCACCAACATCATATCGTTGATACGTTTTTCAGCAAGTTTAATTGCAGCTTGTTGGTTGTTCAAGTTGTGCACGTCAGCCATTTTGTAAATATCTAAAATGGTATTGTAGATATTCTCAGTTTGCGACATTGCTTGTTCTCTTACATAACCGTTATATTCGCTGTAAACATTGATTAATCCACCTGCATTGATTACAAAGTCAGGAGCATAAATAATGCCTTTTTCGCGTAAAATGTTTCCGTGAATATTTTCGTCTTCCAATTGGTTATTGGCAGCACCTGCAATAATTTGACATTTCAATTTTGGCAAAGTATTGTCGTTCAAGATAGCACCCAAAGCACATGGAGCAAAAATATCTACTTCCAAATTAAGCATATCGTCATTTGAAACTACAATAGCACCGAAATGGTCTGCAGCATATTTCAAAGCACCTTCGTTAATATCGGCTACATACAATTTTACACCTTCTTTGTGCAAGTACTCACACAAGTGCATTCCTACTTTACCAATTCCCATAACGGCAACAGATTTACCTGAAAGGCTATCGTTACCATAGGCTTGTTTTGCAGAAGATTTGATTCCCATGTAAACACCATAAGCAGTAATAGGAGAAGGATCTCCGCCACCACCCATGCTTTCTGGCAAACCAACCACGTGGTCAGTTTCCATATTTACATATTCCATATCGCGGGTTGTTGTTCCTACATCTTCAGCTGTAATGTATTTACCATTTAAGTTTTCAACGAAACGACCAAATTTTCTCATAAGCGCTTCGCTCTTTTGAGTTTTAGGATCGCCAATGATAACCGCTTTGGCACCACCAAGATTTAAACCAGCTACTGAAGCTTTGTAAGTCATACCACGTGACAAACGCAACGCATCTCTTACTGCATCTTTTTCATGTGCATAATACCACATTCTTGTTCCTCCCAAACCTGGGCCAAGAACAGTATTATGAACCGCAATAATAGCCTTAAGGCCAGTTGCGTGATCCTGACAAAATACGATTTGTTCGTGTTGTGTTGTCTCTAAACCTGCAAACAAGTCAAATGTAGTTACAGGGACATTTTGAGTTTGAATTTCCGCCATTGATTTTCTGGGTGCAAAGATACGTAGTTTTTTAATATAAAAATCATTTTTACAAGTGTCAAAATAACACTTAAGCCATAGTAGGCAATGGTCTTGGTGAAAACTGTTTACAAGCCTTTGAAATTGCGGCAATGTGATCAGGGGTTGTACCACAACATCCCCCAACAATATTCACCCAACCGTTTTCACACCATTCTGAAATCACCTTGCTCATTCCTTCTGGGGTATCGTCGTATTCGCCAAATTCGTTTGGCAAACCTGCATTTGGGTAACAACTCACATAAATTTCAGAAACTCCCGCCAATTCAGCAATGTACTGACGCATTTGATCTGCCCCAAGTGCACAATTAAAACCTACGCTCAACAACTCACCATGCGAAATACTGTTGTAGAAAGCTTCAGGCGTTTGTCCTGACAATGTTCTACCAGAATTATCGGTAATGGTACCGCTCACCATTACTGGAATATCTATGCCTCTCTCCTCCTTAATTGTATTCACCGCAAATAGCGCAGCTTTGCAATTCAAGGTATCAAATACGGTTTCAATGAGTATAATATCGGCCCCAGCATCAATCAAGGCAATGGTTTGCTCCGTGTAACAAGCCACCAAATCATCGAAGCTAACAGCTCTGTATCCAGGGTTATTTACATCGGGACTTAAACTTGCAGTTTTATTGGTTGGGCCCATTGCGCCAGCCACAAACAAAGGTCTATTTTCCACTTCACTTTGGTATTCAGCAATGGCTTGCTTGGCTAATTTCACGGCTTCAACGTTAAGCTCAACTACCAAATCTTCCATATAGTAATCGGCCATTGAAATTACATTAGAATTAAAAGTATTGGTTTCTAAAATATCGGAACCAGCCATTAAAAATTCTTTGTGAATGTCTTTAATTATTTGTGGTTGGGTTAACGTCAATAAATCATTGTTGCCTTTTAATGGATGATCAAAGTTTGCAAATCGTGTTCCACGATAATCTTCCTCAGAGTATTTATATTTCTGAATCATGGTGCCCATGGCTCCATCAATAATTACAATACGCTGACTTAATAAATCTGTAATTTTCATTTTAATATATTTAAATAGTCGTACATCCCTTTAAATAAAGAATTGAGATAATACGATGATGTTTGTTGAGTTTGAATGTTTGAGTTTTGACTTGAATTAGCTAATTCATTGGCTCTTGTTCCGAAGTCCAAATATTTGGCGTCGTTCAAATTGCTTCCTGTGAACTTTGAGCAATAGAATTGTGATAAACTATTTAAATTTTCGTTGTTTTCGAAAACCGAAAAAACTTGAATTTGCTCATTTGCGAGATTGATTCCATTGGCAAATACGATTGGGGTTTTCTTATTGGCCAATAAATGTTTATGGTACCAAATTACGTGGGCCTTTTTATCGTAAAGCGTTTGAATGGCTTTCGATTGAATGAATTTTGATTCCTTACCAGAAAAAACATTATCCAAAGCAGATTCATTGAATTTAATATTTTCAGTGGTATCGAAAGGCCTCATGATTACCATTGCCTTGTATTTGTAAGCGATATAAATATTTTTCCCAATTACCTTGGTATAGGTATAATTGGGTTTTACCACTTTGCCATGTAACACGTTGATTTTTTTCAATGAATCTAAATACACATCGAATTTGGTATCGGATGTAACCGAGAGCGATAAAAATTGCGCCTTATCGGTTTCAAACAGAACCACATCAGAAAAAAGTCCTACCCCAGGAGTTGCCGGATCGGTGCAGTGTTTAAATATGGCGGCATTTTTAAAAAGATTAAAAACACTATCGTAATAAGGAGGTTGCTTGCCTTTGTAATCTTCTTTGATTTTTTTGGTTTGAATTTGCACAAACCAGGTTGTATTGTTGGGAACAATTAGTGGCAATCGGCTCTGCGAATTAAAGTTAAAATACAAATAAACTCCAACCGCCACGGCCGAAATAGCAACCAAGGCAGTGAGCCCTGTTGCAATTTTCATAAAACCCTTATCAACCATGTTGCAAAGGTAAATAAACCCAAGCACAATTTATGGAAATTGATCATGTTTGGGCATAAAAAAAGCCCGTGAAATTCAAGGGCTTTTTCATTAAATGAATGAGATTATACTTTAGCTTTGGCGCTTGCTTTTGCAGTTGCTTTGCCAGAAGTTTTGTTAGAAGCAGGTTTGCTACATTCAGCTTTTTTGCCTTCGCAACCTTCTTTTTTACCTTCTTTGTGATCACAATTCTTGCTTTCCGCCATTGCAGTTTTGCTTTTGCAGCAAGACTTGGTTTCGGTTGTGCTTGCAGTTTTGCTTTTGCAACAAGATTTGGTTTCGGTAGCGCTAGCAGTTTTAGATTTGCAACAAGCCTTTACAGGTGCTTCTTGTGCAGGAACTTCTGTTTGTGCAGTTGCCAATAAAGTGAAACCGATTACAAACATTCCTAATAAAATAATTTTTTTCATGATATAAAGATACAATTGTTTTTACAAATATACAAATTATTGCGCATTCAATTCAGTGGCTGCTTTTAAATTTTCAGCGGTCTGTTTCGATGTGTTTTTTAACGAATCTAATACCTTTTGCGTTGCATCAATTTCCGACAACACTTTATCTTTCTGTGCTTTGGTTGTTGTTATTTGTTTGGCCACTGCAGTTTTAGCCGCACCTTTTGACAACGCCAACTTCGACTCTAACGATTTGATAGCCGCATTCTTTTGTTCGACCAACGATTTATTGTTTAACAAAGAAGTTGTTGTGTTTTTGATTTTCGCATTTACTTTGGCATCTTCAGCTTTAGCAACTTTTAACACTTCTAATTTCTTTGTAGAAAACTCGGCCTGCGCCTTTTCTTTTTCGATTTTGGCGGTTGCCAAAGTTTGTGCAAACTTGAACTTTTCAGTTGGAAGCAACGTATTGTCGAGATTCGTTTGTGCCGATTTTACTTCATAATTTTTATTATCTAAAATCACTTTTGCATTGTAGTATTTCAACAATGCCAAGTCGTAAGCACTTGCTGTATCAACTGTTGACGCAGCTGGAGTAGTGGGGATTAAACTGGCAGTTTGGGCATTTGCCTGAAAGGCCGCAACTGAAAGAATGAGGGTGAATACTATTTTTTTCATTGTTTTTATTTTTGGGGGATAAAAAAAGGCCACACAAGTGTGACCTTTTCAAATGTACATATTTTAGATTACCATTTGGCAACGATAGTTTCGCCACCTACAGTTTTTTGATTCATTTCTACACAGATTTCAGCATCTAGCGGCAAGAATAAATCGATTCTTGATCCAAATTTAATAAATCCGTATTCTGCACCCATTTCGGCTTCAGCGCCTTCTTTTGCATAGCAAACAATTCTTTTAGCCAAGGCACCCGCAATTTGTCTGAACAAAATAGAACCTTTTGCAGATTCAACAACCACGGTTGTTCTTTCGTTTTCGGTACTGCTTTTTGGATGCCAAGCTACCAAGTATTTCCCTGGATGGTATTTTTGATATGTAACCTTACCAGAAACCGGGTAACGATTTACGTGGACGTTAATTGGCGACATAAAAATACTTACTTGACGGCGTTTGTCTTTGTAGAATTCGCTTTCAACTACTTCTTCAATTACAACTACTTTTCCGTCGGCTGGGGCAATAATTAAATTTTCGCCAGTTGGAATATTTCTATTCGGATGCCTAAAGAATTGTACAATTGTAAGGTAAAGCAACAATGAAATAACAAGTACAATTGTTGAAGCGATGCTATCGCTAAAATAAATTTGCAGGGGAACATTAATTGCTCCCAACACCAATGTGGTGATTAAAATAATGGTAAAACCTTCTTTGTGTAACTTCATATTTAATTAGAAAGAACCACGAAGCTTCAACGTGCTAGACACTTTTTCAAGCGCTACTACGTAAGCTGCAATTCTCATATTGATTTTATATTTTTCCGAACAAGCATAAACATTATCGAACGATTGTTTCATCACACGGTCAGCTCTTCTATTCACACGTTCTTCTGTCCAATAATAACCCAAACGATTTTGTACCCACTCAAAGTAAGATACAGTAACACCACCGGCATTTGCCAAAATATCTGGAACTACTAAAATTCCTTTTTCTTGTAAAATTGCATCCGCTGCTGCTGTAGTTGGTCCGTTTGCACCTTCTACTATTAATTTAGCTTTGATATTGTGTGCGTTTTCTGGAGTAATTTGATCTTCCATAGCTGCAGGCACCAACACATCGCATTCAAGTTCTAACAATTCAGCGTTTGTAACTTTTTTGCCAATATTACAACCTTCTAAATTTCTATTTGGGCTATTTGCAATGAATTCAATAGCCGCATTTACATCAATTCCATCGGTATTGTAATATCCACCAGTAACATCGCTGATACCAATAATTTTCACACCCATTTGAGAAATCAACTTCGCAGAAATACTTCCTACATTACCAAATCCTTGAACCACGCAAGTAACATCGGTTGGTTTCAATCCCAACTTAGCTAAGGCGCTTCTGGTACTTACCATAACCCCTCTACCTGTTGCTTCAACCCTACCTAAGCTACCACCCAAAACCAAAGGTTTTCCGGTAACAACACCCCAAGCATTGTGGCCTTTGATTTTGCTGTATTCATCAACAATCCAAGCCATTTCTTGTTGTCCTGTTCCCATATCTGGTGCTGGAATATCATTTTCTGGACCAAATACATTCTTCATAGCCAAGGTGTAAGCACGCGTTAAGCGCTCTAACTCACCTTTGCTCATAGAACGAGGATCGCATTTGATACCACCCTTTGCTCCACCATAAGGAATATTTACTACGGCACACTTCCAGGTCATCCAAGCAGCAAGTGCTTTAACCTCATCGAGGTTAACGTCCATACTGTAACGAATACCACCTTTAGATGGACCTAAGTGCACGCTGTGAACTACACGATATCCTTCAAAAACTTTTATAGTACCATTGTCCATTGTAACTGGCATGTTAGCCATTACAACCTTATCTGGCACACGTAAAACGTTTGCAAATTGTTCATCTAGACCTAAAATCTCCACGGCCGCATCGAAGCGACGATTCATACTTTCAAGCGGATTGTATCTTGGTGATCCGCCGTTCATTGGTGCTGACATATTCTGTACAAAATCTTTAGTGATTTGAATGGCAAAATTAGATGATAGTTTTGGGGTAAAAAATATTTTTTACCACCAATACAAAATAATGGACAGTAGTTAAAATTTACTGAACCATTTCATCATCGCCAATCTTTTAATCAACAATAGGTTAAACCCTAACTGTAGACGGCTTTTAAATAACCAATTTATAGAAATTAAATTCGAAATCAGCAATACAAGCAAGGCAAAATCCATACTTATTATCACAGAATTCAAACCAAAACCAAGCTGATTTCCTATTGAAACCACCAATATTAAGGCAATAAATGCAATAAAATGGTTCTTAAATAATGATTTAAAACGGTTCATGCCATCCAAATAATTGTCAATAGAAGTTGACA
>CANKVM010000067.1 GCA_947487175.1 Flavobacteriales bacterium
TGTAATCTGCAGGTCTTGCCATGTATATTATTTGAAAAATATTACTTGCCTGAATTTGAACTTTAATGCTTTCATTGAGTTGGTAACCCACTCTTATGTCTGTAATTAAGCCAGCATTTTTTCCATTCGTGTAAACATTATTAACGCCGTCAATAAAAAGCAAAAAGGCCGCGTCTATATTTTCAAATGCACTTTGGTAGCGATTGCTTATTCCGAATTCTAATAATTTATAACCAAATTGAATGTCTGAGCGAACAACATGTCTGTTTCTATACTTTAGAACATTATTATTGTTTGCGGCTGTATTTGCAAAAGTTATAGATTGACCGGTTGAGTTTTTAGTAACTTCATAATTCGGATTATCAACTATTGGATCAGCATATGTGTAACCCAACAACCATTGTAATTTCTTTCCATTTTTGTCTATGCTTCCCGCAGATTCAATTTCAAATCCTCTAATTGTTGTATTTCCTACGTTCTGACTTTTGAAACCTGGGAATGTGCCATTTCCTTTCCATTGTCCAAAAGTATATTCCATCATATTTTGGTATTTGTTTTGGAAAATGGCAAAATCAACATAAGTAGAAATGGTTCCGAGCGTTCTTGATTTAAATTTCAAACCTTGTTTTACACCTATTTCAATGTTATTTCCTGTTTCTGGTTTCAAATCTCCGTTTGGAAGCACACTTATTGCTCCAGTGGATGTAGTTGTAAATAATTCTGCCATACTTGGATAGCGAAACCCTTCACCGTATGATGCTCTTAAGTAGGTAGCTCTAGAAAGTTGTTTGTTTAAGCCTAAGCGAATTACCGGTTTTGATTGTTTATTTCCATCCAAATTATAATGCTCGTATCGGGCTCCAATTTGAGCTATCCAACCATTTGATTTGTATTGGGTTTGAAAATAACCTGCTAAATTTTGAATGTTATGGGTACCATTGAATAATGGAGAATTCGAAGTGGTTCTGCATGAAACAGCCCCTAAAATGATATCAAATTTATCGTTTAATGAACGCTTGCTTTTCCATTCATTATAAAGCAATTTATTGCTGTTATCTTGGTTATTATTTATGTCGCCATTGTCAATATCGTTGCTTATGGTGAAATATCGATTTAGGATTTTATGTTTCCATTTTTTGCCATTCCATTCAATTACTGGATCAATATTAAATCTACGACCTATGTTCATTGAATAAGAACTATCTTGTGTTGAATACCCTTTTTGGTCATTTTGCCAAATGAGGAATGACCCACTTTCTCCTTTTTGGATAGAACCATTTAGCCATAATTTCAATGGATTAAGTTTAGATTTCGCATTAAATTCATAACCATATTTCCAGCCAACGCGAACGCGATAATCATGTTCTGTCATTCTATAGCCATCGTCGTTTAATTGATTCCAAGTAAAGGCAAAAGAATGATTATCTATTTTTTCACTATAAACCCCGTTAATTCCGTAGTTACTTAATGTGTTTTTTGTGAATTTTAAATTTTGAGGGACGTCGTAAAAACCACCATTGATATTTACATTGATGTATTGTTTTTTGGTAATGGGAATTGAACGCATATTCACAACACCGTTTAAAGCAGAAGATCCATATAGAACCGAACCTGCATTTTTAATTACTTCAATACCACCAATACCCTCAGTAGGTAGGAAATTGAAGGGGACAGATCCAACATCGCCCGAAAGCATTGGCATTTCATCTATGGTTACCATTACTCTGCTTCCTGCACCATAGCTCCATCCACTGCCGCTGCGAATATTTATTTGGCCATCATTTACAACCACTCCAGGAATTTGATTGACGATTTTGCTCGCGTCTAAAATAATTTTGTTTTCAATCAAATAAGGCTTTAGAATCGATAATCCAACAACGCTTTCCTTGTATTTTGTAGCGTCTTTGTTTGTGCTTACTACAATTTCATTTAACCAATCGAAATTTTCTAAGGTACTTTTTGAAGTATCTTTTTGAGAAAAAGCTTGTTTTGAGCCAAAAACCAATAATAAACAAACAAAAGTTTTTAGGTTGTTAGAAATTTCCTTGTAAATTCGTGAGCAATTTAATAACACACTACAATGATACGAAAGTTTTTAAGTTTTTTGGTAATTGCAACAATCAGCATGAGTCTGAATTTTGCTAAAGCTCAAATTTGTACACCTGATACAAATTTGAAAGCCCCGGGATTTCTTCCTAATAAATTGCAGGATGCTCAGATTAACCAAGCATACTCGCAATCTATTACTGTTCTTGCATTTAAAGATACTACTGTAAAGCAGGGTCCTACAACTGTAAAAGTTTACATCGATTCTATGAAAATTACTGGTTTTCTTGGATTGCCTAATGGTCTAACCTACAACTGCCTAAGTCCATCTTGTGCGTTTACGCCAAAAGCACTTAGTTGTGCAGTAATAAAAGGTACACCAACTGAGTCTGGTGTTTTCCCATTAAAAGTTGTGATTATGATTTATGCAAAAATTTCTGGAATCATTCCTTACTCTACAACCGATACCATTCGTTCATTTGCCATTAATGTTGCAGGTTCAGCCGGTGCAAAAATGATCAACTTGAATGAATTGAATGTTTATCCAAATCCAACATCTGGATTAACTTATATCACAAGTTTGGTTCAACCAAGAATTTATAATGCTGTAGGCCAATTGTTAAATGTTGATTTAGTTAAAAACGATGTGGGATATTCTTTTGACTCTCGTTTGCTTAAATCAGGAATTTATTCAGTGGTTTGTGGTAATAAATCCATCAAATTGGTTGTTGATTAATGTCTGAAAAGAAGGAAATTTATTTTTCCATTCCCAAGAAACGAGCAGAAATGCCGGCGCTTGCCGTGCTTGCCGTTTTAGTTTTTGTGGGATGGGCCTTTCACTATGGTATCTTTCATGCAATTGGAGGAATACTATGGTTGTCAGTTGCTATTCCGATTGCTTTTTTGATTTACAAAAAGAGATCCGGAGAGTATTTTGTGAAAGCAAATGATGAAGGAATTTCTTTTCGTCAACATTTCTTTTCAAACTATGTATTTGTGCCTTGGAATTATATGCAAAGAATCGATTATTTGGTTTTTGAAATCAATTTCATGATTAAAGAATCTGCACAAGTTGTTTGTTTTCAAACAAGTGGTTTGGATGATGAGCAAGTAGATGATTTGAAAAAATACATTTCTGAAACCATAGAGAAAAAGACAATTTCCGAATAACTTTTTATGTCCTTTACACCTAATTTTGATTTTATTGAAGAACTTCAATGGAGAGGTTTATTGCATGATGCCATTCCTGGTACCCAAGAACTTTTAACCAAAGAACAAGTTACAGCTTATATTGGGTTTGACCCAACAGCCGATTCACTTCATATTGGCAACATGGTTCCCATTATGATGTTGACGCTTTTTCAAAAAGCAGGTCATAAGCCGGTTGCTTTGGTTGGTGGTGCAACAGGCATGGTTGGTGATCCAAGTGGAAAAAGTGCTGAGCGTAAATTACTCGATGCCAACAGCCTGAATGCAAATTTAGAAGGTCAAAAGAAACAATTAATGAAGTTTTTGGACTTTGAAAATGGTTCAAATGCTGCAAAACTTGTAAATAATTACGATTGGTTCAAAGACTGGAATTTTCTAGACTTCATTAGAGATGTTGGAAAACACATTACAGTAAGCTACATGATGGGTAAAGACAGTGTTAAAAACAGATTGGAATCTGGTGGTTTGTCATTTACCGAATTTAGCTATCAGTTGGTTCAAGGCTATGATTTTGTGCATTTATACAAAAATGAAGGCTGCAAATTACAAATGGGTGGAAGTGATCAGTGGGGAAATATCACCACCGGTACCGAATTAATTCGCCGAATGGAAGGTGGTGAAGCATTTGCTATTACCGCACCGTTGGTTACAAAGTCGGATGGTACGAAATTTGGAAAAAGTGAAGGTGGAAACGTTTGGCTAGATCCTAAAAAGACAAGTCCATTTAAGTTTTATCAGTTTTGGCTCAATGTTGCCGATGAAGATGCCATCAAATTCATTAAAATATATTCATTAAAAACAAGAGTTCAAATACAGTCTTTAATTGATGAGCATGTTGGCAATGAATTTAAAAGAGAATTGCAAAAAGCCTTGGCAGAAGAATTAACCATTAGGGTACATGCCAAAGAAGATCTAGAAATGGCACTTAAAGCCACTGATATTTTCTTCGGAAATGGTAGCAAAGACGATCTTCTATCCCTCAATGAAGAAACCCTTTCCTCATCTTTAGATGGGATGGAGAAATTTACAATTACTCAGAGTGATTTTACCGAAGGAATAGGCGTTTTAGATTTTTTGGCAAGCAATACCCAAATATTTGCATCAAAAGGAGAGGCAAGAAAAATGATTCAGGCGAATGGATTTTCAATCAATAAAGAGAAATTTACCGATGTAAATGGAATCATTGATGCGTCATATTTGTTACATGGAAAATATATTTTGGCTCAAAAAGGCAAAAAGCAATATTACGTTGTTGAAATAGTTTAACATACCGTTCACAAGGTTTTTCAAATCCTCTTAATTTTTAATAATATATTCGTAGCATGAAGGGAATTATTCTCGCTGGAGGTTCTGGCACCAGATTACATCCGTTAACATTGGCTGTGAGCAAACAGTTAATGCCTGTTTATGACAAACCAATGATTTATTATCCGTTATCGGTTTTGATGATGGCGGGAATTAATGAAATACTGATTATTTCTACTCCCCACGATTTGCCAAATTTCGAAAAGTTATTGGGCGATGGATCTAGAATTGGTTGCAAATTTGAATATTGTGTGCAACCATCTCCAGATGGATTGGCACAAGCATTTGTTTTGGGTGCTGATTTTATTGGCGATGATTCTGTTGCTTTGATTTTGGGTGACAATATATTCTTTGGTTCAAACCTACAGGATACCTTAAATAGTTCTATTGATCCTATCGGTGGAATTGTATTTGCTTATCATGTTTCTGATCCAGAACGTTACGGGGTGGTTGATTTTAATGACAAACTTCAAGCAATTAGCATAGAAGAAAAACCAGAAAATCCTAAATCTAATTATGCCGTTCCTGGTTTGTATTTCTACGACAATCAAGTAGTAGAAATTGCGAAAAACTTGGAACCTTCACCAAGGGGAGAACTAGAAATTACGGATGTAAACAAGGTTTACCTCGAAAAAGGTGAATTGCAAGTACGCATCATGAGCAGAGGTACCGCTTGGCTTGATACAGGTACCTTTAATTCGTTGATGCAGGCTGGTCAATATGTTCAAGTGATTGAGGAGCGTCAAGGCCTTAAAATAGGTTGTATTGAAGAAATAGCTTGGAGACAAGGCTTTATTACTGCGGAGCAATTAATTGAAATTGCAAAACCATTGAGAAAAAGTGGTTACGGTGAATATTTAGAGAAAATAGTTTCTCGTAAATATTGATTTATTCTTGATATACTTGAACCCAATCTACTTGGAAATCTTGTGGCATTTTTGCATTGCTGATTTCTTTCAAATAGTTGTGATCTAAAGCATTATTTACAATCAAATACATAGGTTCTTTGTAAAATTGCCTCATCCATTTGCTTAATCTTACTGTTTTTATTTTTACACCATCGGTATAAAAGGTAATCTTTTTTGGTTCCCAATGACAGGCGTAAATATGAAATACTGAATCCGTATTTTTAGGCATTGTCATTGCCTTTAAAATCATTCTTTTGGTACGTGTTTCTACTTTTCCAACATGAATTGTCATTGTTTGACGGTGAATGCTATTTCCATCAGGACCTCCATACATTTCAAAAATATCAATTTCTGGGGGCCAATTATTTTTACCAGTTAACCAAAAAGCAGGCCATGTGCCTGGCCCGATTGGGTTTTTACTTCTCACAGCAAAATAACCATATTGAAAACACTTTTGATTAAATGAATTAATTAAGCCTGTTCCATAAGGTATTGTTATAGAATCGTTTTTGTTTTTGTTAAAAGTGAAAGGTTTGCGTTCATTTAGTAAATGAAGAATACCGTCTTTTACAAATATTTGGCTATCGCCGTAATATTGATGTGGGAAAGATGGATGGTATCGGCCCCATGGTTGACCCGCCGACCACTTTGTTTGGTCGAAATTATTGAATGAATCTACAAATGTTCTGTGGTAGTTTTTGCAATTTTCGGGTAATATCAGATTGTCTGAATTTTTTGTTGCATTGTTATATTTTTTTCTAGAAAACGTATTTCTAAAATCGAATGTGTTTTTAAAAATCAAAGAAATTTGAGCCTTGAAATATCCCTTTTTTGTGCTGTCACTATTGTTTTGAGCACCCAAAAACAAAGGGAATACAAAAATGGATGAAAAAAACAGGGCGTATATTTTTTGTATTATTTTCCTATGATACATTTTGGATAAACTCTTTAAAGTTTTTAGAATATTATAATTTTGATTGAGTCTAATTCTTGCTAATTGTTCAATTTAAAATGATATTTTGTTATATTTGAAAATGCAGCCATCAAAAATACTTAAAATCTTTAAAAACAAATTATTCTTTGTTGCTTTTATTTTGGTAGTTATTTCTTTTGTCTTTTTATTAAATAACGATAATAATCGCAATAGAAATGCTAATAAACATTATTCTTATGATTCAGCTAGAATGTTCCTTAAAAAGGAAATTGTTGGTGAGTATGAAAATCCTGTTGGAAATACCTTGTTGTTTAAATTTTCGCAGAAGGATACAAATAAGGAATTTAAAAGTTTATTAAACAATTACTATCATGTTGCCTCTAAGCAAAACAATAAGCTCGCGTTGGCATTTTATAAAATTCTTTCTAGTAGATTGAATATGTATAAAATAGGTGTTGATAGTTTTTATAAAGGCCAAAAACAAGCGCTTGGCATTGGTGTTAACTTAAAAGATACCAATATCTTATTGAACAGTTTGGGGAATTTGTCTACAGGCTATTTGATGAATGGTGAAATTGATACTGGTTTGTATTATAGTCGCTTAGGCTATGATGTTGCCATGAAATCTAAGAAGAAACATTTTATTTATTTCTTCGCAGTGAATTTGGGTTATGTAATGAATAGTAAAATGCTTCAAGGTTCGGCACAACTATATTTTGAGCAAGCTTTAAAAGTTTTACCTACTGAGGATATCGATAATTTGATTTTACTAAACAATATGTTTAGTATCATGATAACTGAGAAAAATCATAGTGATGCTGAAATATTTTGGACGAAACATTTTGAAAAATTAAAATTAGACAAAAGCACTTATGAGGGCCAACTAATATCAATTAATAGGGCATTGTTATATCAAGGTGAAAAGAAATGGAAGGAAAGTAAAATCTGTATTGATCAGATAAAAAATGTTACTCCAGTGGCGCAACTTAAAATCAATTTTCTTAGGTTGCAGTTGACTCAAGCAGACAATCAAAATCAGGATTATAGTAAATTATTAACTGATAATAAAAAATTAATCTTAGATGAATTTCCATATTCATTCATTGAAATTGCTCATTTTATACTGAATGAAATCAAACATAATCCTCAATTTTTATCATTAAATGATTTTTTAAATTTAGAAAAACAAGCCGGTGGTGAGCTAGAATTACAAAAAGATTTCAATAATTCTTCACTTTATTTTTTTAAAGCAGGTCTTTATGAAAATGTAGGTGACTTTAGAAATGCTTATCTAACATCAAAAATTGCTTTGGATCTTAAAAATAAATTCTATGATCAAGAAAGTGAATCTCGCCATGCAGATTTGGCTGAGAAAATGAGATTGGGAAACTTGATAGACCAAATTGAATCGAGTAAAATAGAATTAGAAAGTCAGAATAAGCAGACCAAGATTTTTCAAGTATTTACTATTTTGCTCATTTTGTTAAGTATTTTAATTCTTTATGTGGTTTATAGAGAAAGAAAACATGGTGTTTTGCGGGAGCAATTGTTGGTGAAAGAACTAGAAAATGAAAAATTGCTTGCTGAAAATCTTGCCATAGAAAATGATTTGAATAATCGAATAATTACACTGTCTAAGATGATTATTTCGAAAGTAGAATCAATCAATAAATTGCTTTCATCAATAAATGAAAACAATTATCATTCTGGAATTAAAGAAGTAAGATCAGAGTTTTTGAATATACAGAATGCTGTTTCTGATGCCCAACCTCAATTGGCAGATAAGTTGCTCGAAGATTATTCCAATATTCAAATTGATTTTCCTGAAATTTCCCTTTTAAGCATTACCGAAAAAAGGATTTTTGTACTGAGTGTAAATGGATATCCCACCAAAGAAATTGCGGGTTTATTGGGGTTAACAAGTCAATATGTAAATAACGCCAGAACCAGTATTCGCAAGAAAATGGACATTGATGATAATTGGAAGGAAGTTCTTTTAAATAAGAAAAATCCAAACCTGCGTTCTTCCGAATAACTTGTATTAACTTTGAAGGGTGTCAGAATCACCATTTAATTCCGGGTTTGTAAGTATCATTGGTATGCCCAATGCTGGTAAAAGCACCCTTTATAATCATTTATTGGGCGAAGCCTTAGCCATTGTTAATCCCAAAGCACAAACTACCCGTCACCGAATTATAGGTGTAAAAAACGGTGAAAATTACCAAATTGTTTACAGTGATACCCCTGGTATTTTAACCAAAACAAGTTATGGAATGCATGAAAAAATGATGCATTTCGTTAACGAAAGTGTCCGTGATAGTGACGTTTTGGTGTTGTTGTTAGATATCCATGGTAAAGAGTTTTCTGAAGACATCAAAGAAAAATTCCACCAAGCCAAAGCAAAGAAAATTATTTGTATCAATAAAATTGATACTTCGAATCAAGAAGAATTAGAGTCTGCATTGGTTCAGTTGAAAGAAGAATTTGAAGCAGATGTTTATTTGAGCATTTCTGCACTTAACGGTTTTGAAACGGATACCTTAGAAAGATATATTGTTTCGTTTTTACCACCACATCCTCCTTATTTTCCACCAGATCAGTTGACAGATAGGTCTGAAAGATTCTTTGTGAATGAAATTATTAGAAATAATATTTTAAAGATTTATAGTGAAGAAATTCCTTATGCCTGTGAAGTTTCTACCTTAGCTTTTAAAGAAGCTGAAAAAATTATTCGTATGAGTTGTGAAATTATTGTGGAACGTGAATCGCAAAAACCAATTTTGATTGGAACCGGCGGACAAACAATCAAGCGTTTGGGCATCAATGCAAGAAAAGATTTGGAAATATTTTTCGGTAAACAAGTGTACATTGAGCTTTTTGTGAAAGTGAGAGAAGATTGGAGAAATAATCAAAACATGCTAAAGCAATTTGGCTATGACTTTGAATAAAAAATCCATATCGCTATTCCTACTTTTACTTTGTGCTTTCATTGCAATAAAGTCTTTTGAGGGACAAAAATCTTCCGTTCCAAGAAAATCTTTGAATTTCCAATTTGAAAAGCCCTGCAAATTATCTGATACTTCCTATTTCGTAAATTTCAACAGTCATCCTGTTCAAGTAAAAATAATTTGTCCCTCAAAACAAATAAAAGGGGTGTTGTTGCTCTTGCCAGGATGGAATTACCCCGATTTAGATTGGATTACAAAAACTTCAGTTGCCAAAACAGCATTGAATAATCAATTTGCATTGTTGTTAGTGGAAATGGGTAAAAGCGTTTACATGGATAGCTTTTATCCAGATATGCGGAAAGACTACAAAGGCTATCCTACCAGAACATGGTTGTTTGATTCGGTATTAAACCCCTTGAATAAATTTGGATGGTTTACCAAGAATTCCAATTCATTTGCTTTGGGATTGTCAACCGGTGCGCGTGGCGCAGTTATTCTGGGATTGGAGCACTCTGAATGCTTTAAAGGAGTTGCGGGCCTCAGCGGTGATTATAATCCGTTATTAGACAAAAATGATGGCCTCATGGTAAACTGCTTGGGTAAATATGAAAAAAATGCTTTCCGATGGATTGGCACTAACAATATTTCTCTAAGAGCAAAAGAATTTAAAACCAATATTTTTTTAGCCCATGGAACCAACGATCAAATTGTTCCGTTTAATCAATCTATAGATTTATTGGAGAAATTACTCAAGGTTGACGTATTGTTGACATCAAAAACAAAATATTCAAATGAGGGCGTGTTTATTGGGAATTATGCGTTAAATAAATCCAAAAAAATTCGCTTTGTAAGTGTAAAAAATGCCAACCACGATTATCAATTTTGGAATAAAAGTGGATTGATGGCGTTAGATTTTTTTAATACTTTACTAAAGTAATCAATAATTATTGTGAGTTTCCTTAAGACCAAGTTAGCTCTTGTTTATACTTTGTAAAATTTGAGCAATTAACTTTGTGAATTTGACGTTTCCATGAATACAAGTATGCTGAATGTCGGTAAAATCAGAACTTTCTAAATCTGTATTTTCAATTAAGTTAAAAAAGTGCACATTGGTAATTTTTTCCGTTTGGATTATTTCTGAAATTTTGGCATTGTACTGTTTTTCTAGGTTCCAAATTCCATTCTTCTGGGTTGCATTTTTAAACTCCGGACAAACTACGCCATTGTATAGAACAAAGGTATTTGAAGGCATGTTCTTCATGTTTAACAAAGCTCTTTTTAAAAGTGTAAGTTTGACTCCATCAATTTTTGGTTTTAGGTACCATGGGTGATTCTTGAAATGATTTTCAGAAAGGTCTACCGATTTGCACGGGTAAATTCCGTAACCATGATTGAGTTTTTTATCTTTATTGCCCAAAACAAGGGTATCGGTATTTAAAAATCGATGCATGAATAAACTGTTTTGAGCTTCAATGAGGTCTGTTAAACGATTTTGATACAAGGTAATTTTCTCTTTGAAGGATAATTTAGACAACGCTTCCTCACGTATGTATCCTTTATCGATTGAACCGTCGTTGATTTGCCAAAAAGAGCTTGAAACAACAAAGGTTTTGTTTTTGAGGGATGATAATTTTAATCGTTCAGTTAAAGAAAATAGATCAAAAGCAGATTCTGCAACGTTTATAGAGTTTTTCTGTGTGTATTGATTGAGTAATGCAGGATCAATTTGAAATTCGGCCCGAGAATCACCAGAAATAATTATTTCTGAATGTTCTACGTCGTTTTTATTTATTAAAATGAGTGATTTTGAATTTGGAAAGACATTAGGGTAGGTGAAAATTACAATCAAATAAATTGCATACAATAACACAGTTGCAACAAGAGATTTTATGATAAATTTCCGAATCAAAATATTAGTAACCGCAAATAACTTAAATAAAAAGAAGAAAGCCAATCTTTCGACTGGCTTTCTTTTATTAGCTGGAGATCAGGCGATTTCTAACTTTTTAGAAGGGTATGAATTGGTGGTTGATCTGTGGAAATATATGAATAGGTTTAAGGGTTTGCATTGAAAAAAAGGGTATGATCGGTTATTTTGTTTAAATGTATGTAATTTATCGCTCAATAAAGCGTCAATTTGTCCCAAAAAAGAGAAATTAAAGATCGATAAATAAAATATCGGTCAAATATATAGGTTTTTTCGTTCGGAAAATGTTATATTTGAACGGTAAAAGACATTCTGGTGACCGATAAATTAAATACTAAGATGAACAGAGATAAATTGATGATTTTGACTTATTTGAAAGATAATCCTAAAACGTCAGCGCCTGAAATACTTAATGGATTAGTTAATTTGAACACAAATTTCTCCATGTCACTCAGTACGCTAAAAAGGCGGCTTGGTGGAGAATTTATGAAAATTAATCTTGTTACAAGCGCTGGTAAAGGAAAAGGATTAAAATACTCATTAACTCCTGAATACCAGTTAATATATCCAATTAATGTGGATGAATATTTCAGCTTTGAGAATAGGAAAATCAAAAGCCGTTTCAATTTCGAATTAATGGATTCATTAGAAGGTGCTCGGTTATTTACGGACGAAGAAATGGAAGAATTACAAAGTTTACAAAGACAATATGAGCATAATATAAGTAAACTTTCGCTGTCTGTATATCAAATGGAGGTTGAGCGATTATCCATTGATTTATCATGGAAATCTTCACAAATTGAAGGCAATACTTACAGTTTGCTAGATACGGAAATACTTTTGAAGGAACAACAAACGGCAAAAGGTAAAACGGTCGAAGAAGCAACAATGCTTTTAAATCATAAAAAAGCTATTGATTTTTTATTGCAAAACCTAGATTTTTTTGAAGCGCTGAAAATTCGAGACATTGAGGATATTCATAGCATGCTAGTTGAGAAACTTGATGTACAGCGAAATTTACGCAAGGAATTAGTGCGTATTGGTGGAACTGATTATATTCCATTAGATAATGAACACCAAATTAGAGAATCATTACATGATGCTTGCAGAATAATAAATAGTAAGAAAAATGTATTTGAAAAGGCATTGCTTACATTAGTCTTGCTCAGCTATATCCAAGCCTTTATGGATGGAAATAAAAGGGTGGCGAGAATTGTAGCAAATGGTATTTTAATAACTCATAATTATTGCCCAATTTCATTCAGAACAGTTGAATCTGTCGACTATAAAAAGGCAATGTTGATATTCTATGAGCAAAATAATCTAAATGCATTTAAGCAGATTTTTATCGAACAATTCAAATTTGCAGTCGGTGAATATTTTAAAGTCCGTGCAGAGTAAAACAAAAAAGCCAATCTTTCGACTGGCTTTCTTTTGCTTGTAGCGGGAGATCAGGCGATTTCTAACTTTTTAGAAGGGTATGAATTGGTGGTTGATTTATGGAAATATATGAATAGGCGAGATGATTAATTTTCATGCGGATTATAAGTTTTTTATACCCACATAGCCTGCAACAGCTGATGCAGAGGCATAAATAATAACGGTGGTAAGACCAGGTAATGTTATCGCAAGCAATAGAGGCTTAGCGGAAATTGCTTTACCAACGCCACCGACAACACCTGAAACGGTCGTAAATAATGCAGTATGTGTGTGATGTTGCATGAAGTCTTGTATCGATTAGGATACAAACTTCTGAATTGAATTATTGGGAAAAAGGCTGAAGAGGGTGTGTAAATCTCTAAACGGGTGTA